>NZ_JBIUWM010000104.1:0-7295 GCF_044743445.1 Pseudomonas sp. NPDC087615
TGTTACATACCCAAACCTCCTACTAAGAAGAAAACGACAACTATTACTAAATGAACGACCAGGCCGACAACTAAAATATCTGCCGCCCAGACCAGAACGCCGTGTACCTGGTGCCGTGGGCCATCGAGCCCACCGCGCAGGTGATCCACGACACCTACGACAAGCAAGGCAACCCGATCGAACTGTCGCCGCGCAACGTCCTCAAGAAAGTCCTGAAACTCTATGCCGACAAGGGCTGGCAGCCGATCGTGGCGCCGGAAATGGAGTTCTACCTGACCAAGCGCAGTGACGACCCTGACTATCCGTTGCAGCCGCCGATCGGCCGTTCGGGTCGTCCGGAAATCGGTCGCCAGTCGTTCTCCATTGAAGCAGCGAACGAATTCGATCCGCTGTTCGAAGACGTCTATGACTGGTGCGAACTGCAGGAGCTGGACCTCGACACGCTGATCCACGAAGACGGCACGGCGCAGATGGAAATCAACTTCCGTCACGGCGACGCGCTGTCGCTGGCCGATCAGATTCTGGTGTTCAAACGCACCATGCGCGAAGCCGCGCTCAAGCACAACGTGGCCGCCACCTTTATGGCCAAGCCGATGACCGGCGAGCCGGGCAGTGCGATGCACTTGCACCAGAGCATCATCGACATCGAGACCGGCAAGAACGTTTTTTCCAATGAAGACGGGACCATGAGTCAGTTGTTCCTGCACCACATCGGTGGTTTGCAGAAACTGATCCCTGAGCTGTTGCCGCTGTTCGCGCCGAACGTCAACTCGTTCCGCCGCTTCCTGCCGGACACTTCGGCACCGGTGAACGTGGAGTGGGGCGAAGAAAACCGCACCGTGGGCCTGCGCGTACCGGATGCCGGCCCGCATAACCGCCGGGTGGAAAACCGTTTGCCGGGCGCTGATGCCAACCCCTATCTGGCGATCGCGGCGAGCCTGCTCTGCGGTTACATCGGCATGGTCGAGGGTCTGAACCCGAGCGCACCAGTCGTTGGTCGTGGCTATGAACGCCGCAACCTGCGTCTGCCGCTGACCATTGAGGATGCGCTGGAGCGTATGGAAAACAGCGCGACCATCGAGAAATACCTCGGCAAAACTTTCATCACCGGCTATGTCGCGGTCAAGCGCGCCGAGCATGAAAACTTCAAGCGCGTGATCAGTTCGTGGGAGCGTGAGTACCTGCTCTTCGCCGTCTGATACGCCAGGCGCGGCGCTCAGGCGGCGCGCCTTCACCTCTAACAAGGAGAATTGGCATGACCAGCAACAACCCGCAAACCCGTGAGTGGCAAGCGCTGAGCAGCGATCATCACCTGGCCCCGTTCAGCGATTTCAAGCAGTTGAAAGAGAAGGGCCCACGGATCATCACCAACGCCAAAGGCGTTTACCTGTGGGACAGCGAAGGCAACAAGATCCTCGACGGCATGGCCGGTCTGTGGTGCGTGGCCATCGGTTACGGTCGCGATGAGCTGGCCGACGCCGCCAGCAAGCAGATGCGCGAACTGCCTTACTACAACCTGTTCTTCCAGACCGCGCACCCTCCAGCGCTGGAACTGGCCAAGGCCATCGCTGACGTCGCGCCAGCAGGCATGAACCACGTGTTCTTCACCGGTTCCGGCTCCGAAGGCAACGACACCATGCTGCGCATGGTTCGTCACTACTGGGCAATCAAGGGCCAGCCAAACAAGAAAGTCATCATCAGCCGCAAGAACGGCTATCACGGTTCGACCGTGGCCGGCGCGAGCCTGGGCGGCATGACGTATATGCACGAGCAAGGCGACTTGCCGATCCCGGGCATCGTCCACATCGAGCAGCCGTACTGGTTCGCCGAGGGCGGCGACATGTCGCCGGAAGAGTTCGGCATCTGGGCGGCGAATCAACTGGAAGAGAAGATTCTCGAAGTCGGCGTCGACAATATTGGTGCCTTTATTGCCGAGCCGATCCAGGGTGCCGGTGGCGTGATCATTGCGCCCGACACCTACTGGCCGCGCATCAAGGAAATCCTCGCCAAGTACGACATCCTCTTCGTTGCCGACGAAGTGATCTGCGGTTTCGGCCGTACCGGTGAGTGGTTCGGTAGCGATTTCTACGACCTCAAGCCCGACATGATGACCATCGCCAAGGGCCTGACGTCCGGCTATATCCCGATGGGCGGTCTGATCGTGCGTGACGAAGTGGTCGCGGTGCTCAACGAAGGTGGCGATTTCAACCACGGCTTCACTTACTCCGGCCATCCGGTGGCGGCGGCGGTGGGTCTGGAAAACATCCGGATTCTGCGCGAAGAGAAAATTATCGAGACCGTGCGCAACGAAACGGCACCGTATTTGCAGAAACGTCTGCGGGAACTGAACGATCACCCATTGGTGGGTGAAGTTCGCGGAGTCGGTCTGCTGGGGGCGATCGAGCTGGTGCAGGACAAGGCCACTCGCAAGCGTTACGAGGGCAAGGGTGTCGGCATGATCTGCCGTCAGTTCTGCTTCGACAACGGGCTGATCATGCGCGCTGTGGGTGACACGATGATCATCGCGCCGCCGCTGGTGATCAGCAAAGCGGAGATCGATGAGCTGGTGACCAAGGCGCGCAAGTGTCTGGACCTGACCCTCAGTGCGGTACAAGGCTAAGTGCTAGGCTCTGAGCGGGGGAGCCGCGGCGCTCTTGCTCAAAGCTGTCACAAAGGCGGGTCTTTTCTTGAAAGACCGCCTCTGAACTTGCCAGACTAGTCGCGGTTCCAGTTGTCCGGGTTCGGCCGCTGAACAAAGTGGTTCAAAAAAGAAAAAAATTTGGAGCATCAACGCATGAAGGCATTAGGCAAAAAGCTCGCTGGCAAGACTCTGCTCGCCATGTCCCTGATGGGAATCATGGCCGCTGCGGCTCAGGCGGACGACAAGGTGTTGCACGTCTACAACTGGTCGGACTACATCGCTGCGGACACCATCAAGAAGTTTGAAGACGAGTCGGGCATCAAAGTCGTCTACGACGTTTTCGACAGCAACGAAACCCTCGAAGCCAAATTGCTGGCAGGCAAATCGGGCTACGACATCGTCGTGCCGTCGAACAACTTCCTCGCCAAGCAGATCAAGGCCGGCGTCTACCAGAAGCTGGACAAGTCCAAGCTGCCTAACTGGAAAAACCTGAACACCGACCTGCTCAAAGCCGTAGCGGTCAGCGACCCGGGCAACGAGCACGCCTTCCCGTACATGTGGGGCTCGATCGGCATCGGCTTCAATGCCGAGAAGGTCAAGGCTGCATTGGGGGCAGATGCGCCGGTCAACTCCTGGGACCTGATCTTCAAGCCTGAAAACGCTGCCAAGCTGAAATCCTGCGGCATCAGTCTGCTCGACTCGCCAACCGAGATGATTCCGGTGGCGCTGCACTACCTGGGCCTGCCAACCGACACCCAGAAGAAAGAAGACATCGCCAAGGCTGAAGCGCTGATCATGAAGGTGCGTCCTTCGATCGCCTACTTCCATTCCTCCAAGTACATCTCTGACCTGGCCAACGGCAACATCTGCGTCGCTATCGGTTACTCGGGTGACATTTACCAGGCCAAGTCCCGCGCGGCTGAAGCCGGTGGCAAGGTGAAAGTCAGCTACAACATTCCGAAGGAAGGTGCCGGCAGCTTCTACGACATGATCGCTATCCCTAAAGATTCCGAAAACGTCGAAGGCGCCTACAAGTTCATGACCTTCCTGCAGAAGCCGGAAATCATGGCTGAAATCACCAACGCCGTGCGTTTCCCGAACGGTAACGCCGCTGCAACGCCACTGGTTGATAAAGACATCACCAGCGACCCGGGCATTTACCCACCGGCCGACGTGCTGGCCAAGCTATACGCGATTGCCGACTTGCCGGCCGCGACCCAGCGTTTGATGACCCGCAGCTGGACCAAGATCAAATCGGGCAAATAAGCCGGTTTGAGGCAGCAACCGCTGGCCGTCGTCTTTGCGAGGCCGGTCAGCGGGACAATTAAATGACAGAAAGTTTTGCTGGAACGGTTTTTCGAGGGTAAGTTGCGCGCCGGTTTTGTTGTCGGGCAGCCATGGCTGTCATGCAGCGCGGGGCAACTTGGGCCCACCTAATTTAGAGGACCTCCACGTGCCTATTTTTTCTTCTTTGCGCAATGCACTGCTGGTTGCTACCGGCCTGACGATCGCTGTTGGTGCCCAGGCCGCCGGTACCGTGCATATTTATAACTGGTCGGATTACATCGGCGAGAACACTCTGGCCGACTTCGAGAAAGAGACTGGCATCAAACCGGTCTATGACGTGTTCGACTCCAACGAAACCCTGGAAGGCAAGCTGCTGGCCGGGCGTACCGGTTACGACGTGGTCGTGCCGTCGAACCACTTCCTGGGCAAGCAGATCAAGGCGGGCGCGTTCCAGAAGCTCGACAAGTCTCAACTGCCCAACTATTCCAACCTCGACCCTGCGCTGCTCAAACGTCTTGAGCAGAACGATCCGGGTAACCTTTACGCCGTGCCTTACCTGTGGGGCACCAACGGCATCGGTTACAACGTCGACAAAGTCAAAGCGGTATTGGGCATCGACAAGATCGATTCCTGGGCCGTGCTGTTTGAGCCTGAGAACATCAAGAAGCTGCAAAGCTGCGGCGTAGCGTTCCTCGATTCGGCCGATGAAATGATGCCGACCGTGCTCAATTACCTGGGGCTGAATGCGAACAGCACCAATCCTGAAGATTACAAAAAGGCTGAGGCCAAGTTACTGGCGGTACGGCCTTATGTGACTTACTTCCACTCCTCCAAATACATTTCGGATCTGGCCAACGGCAACATTTGTGTGGCGGTCGGATTTTCCGGTGACGTCTTTCAGGCCAAGTCCCGGGCGGCTGAAGCCAAGAAGGGCGTGAACATTGCGTACTCGATTCCGAAAGAGGGCGGTGCGCTGTGGTTTGACATGTTGGCGATCCCCAAGGATTCGGACAACGTCAAAGAGGCCCATGCCTTCATCAACTATTTGCTCAAGCCTGAGGTGATCGCCCAGGTCAGTGATTATGTCGGTTACGCCAACCCCAATCCGGGTTCGGACAAGCTGATGGAACAGTCCATTCGCACCGACGAAGCGGTTTATCCACCGCAAGCAGTCCTCGACAAGACCTACGTGTCGACCGAGTTGCCACCCAATATTCAGCGTTTGATGACCCGTAGCTGGACCAAGGTCAAGTCGGGCAAATAAGGCACAAACATCCTGGGTTCGTCCGCATTGGGCGAGCTGCACTCTTTTTTTCTGGGAGTTTCGTAAATGGCAGTTGCCTCCGGCGCCTACAAGAAAGCCCTCGAGGGCGACCAGACACCTAAACAGGTGCTGGTCAAAATCGACCGGGTCACGAAGAAGTTCGACGAGACGATTGCAGTGGACGATGTGTCCCTGGAAATCAAAAAGGGCGAAATTTTCGCCTTGCTCGGCGGTTCGGGATCGGGCAAGTCCACTCTGCTGCGCATGCTGGCAGGCTTCGAACGGCCCACGGAGGGGCGTATCTTCCTCGACGGCGTCGACATCACCGACATGCCGCCGTACGAACGACCGATCAACATGATGTTCCAGTCGTACGCCTTGTTCCCGCACATGACGGTGGCGCAGAACATTGCCTTCGGCTTGCAGCAGGACAAGATTCCCAAGGCTGAGGTCGAGGCCCGCGTGGCCGAGATGCTCAAACTGGTGCAGATGAGCCAGTACGCCAAGCGCAAGCCGCATCAACTGTCCGGCGGTCAGCGTCAGCGTGTGGCGCTGGCACGTTCGCTGGCCAAGCGGCCGAAGCTGCTGTTGCTCGATGAGCCGATGGGCGCACTGGATAAAAAACTGCGTTCGCAGATGCAGCTTGAGCTGGTTGAGATCATCGAGCGCGTGGGCGTGACCTGCGTGATGGTGACCCACGATCAGGAAGAGGCCATGACCATGGCCGCGCGCATCGCGATCATGCACCTGGGCTGGATCGCCCAGATCGGCAGCCCGATCGACATCTACGAAACCCCGACCAGCCGCCTGGTCTGCGAATTCATCGGCAACGTCAACATCTTCGAAGGCGAAGTGATCGACGACGCCGAGGGCCACGCGACCATCACCTGCAATGACCTCGACCGGCAGATCTACGTGGGCCACGGGATCAGCACCTCGGTGCAGGACAAGTCGGTCACTTACGCGATCCGTCCTGAGAAGCTGCTGGTCACCGCCGATCAACCGACCTGCGAATACAACTGGTCGAGCGGCAAGGTGCATGACATCGCCTACCTGGGCGGTCACTCGGTGTTCTACGTCGAATTGCCGAGCGGCAAACTGGTGCAGTCTTTCGTTGCCAACGCCGAGCGTCGTGGCGCACGTCCGACCTGGGGCGATCAGGTTTACGTGTGGTGGGAAGATGACAGCGGCGTGGTACTTCGCTCATGAACATGCGCAAGTTCAAACGACGGCTCAACCGAATAATTCCCAATGGCCGCCAACTGGTCATCGGAGTTCCGTTCATCTGGCTGTTCCTGTTCTTCATGTTGCCGTTCTTCATCGTCCTGAAGATCAGCTTCGCCGAAGCCGACGTGGCCATTCCGCCGTACACCGAGATCTACACGTTCGCCGAGCAGAAGCTGGAACTGCTGCTTAACCTGGGCAATTACGCGTTGCTCGGTGACGACGAACTCTACATCGCCGCGTATCTTGGCTCGCTGAAGATGGCGTTTTTCAGCACGCTGTTGTGCCTGCTGATCGGCTACCCGATGGCCTACGCCATCGCCAGCGCTCGTAAAGAGCTGCAAACGGTGCTGGTGCTGCTGATCATGATGCCGACCTGGACCGCAATCCTGATCCGCGTTTACGCGTGGATGGGCATCCTCAGCAACAACGGTCTGCTCAACGGTTTCCTGATGAGCATGGGGTTGATCGATCAGCCGCTGCAAATCCTCAACACCAACCTGGCGGTCTACATCGGCGTGGTCTATTCGTACCTGCCGTTCATGATCCTGCCGCTGTACGCCAATCTGGTGAAGCACGATCAGAGCTTGCTGGAAGCGGCTTCCGACCTCGGTTCAAGTACCTTCAACAGCTTCTGGAAAATCACTATTCCGCTGTCCAAGAACGGGATCATTGCCGGCTGCATGCTGGTGTTCATCCCGGTAGTGGGCGAGTTCGTGATCCCGGAACTGCTCGGCGGTCCGGAAACCCTGATGATCGGTAAAGTGCTCTGGCAAGAGTTCTTCAACAACCGTGACTGGCCGGTGGCGTCGGCGCTGTCGGTTCTGATGATCTAGAACCTCTGTGTGCAGGACATCGAGGTCACGCGCGGACTCGCGT
>NZ_JBIUWM010000105.1:0-6790 GCF_044743445.1 Pseudomonas sp. NPDC087615
CCCGTATCATCATCCTGCCAAACGATCACCTCGAAACACCGCACTTCGAAGTTCAGCGTTTGCGTGATGACAGCCCGGAAGGCGTTGACTACATCATCCCAGGCAACGATGACGCAATCCGCGCTATCCAGCTGTACATGGGTTCGATGGCTGACGCAGTTATCCGTGGTCGCAACAATGTTGGCGGCGGCACTGTAGAATTCGCAGCTGAAGAAACTCAGGCTGCAGCTGAGTAATTGACGCCCTGGCGTTGACTCAGTAAGCAAAAAGGGGGCTTGGCCCCCTTTTTGCCACCTCGAAAACCATTTGTCGGCGCCCACGTGTGGCACGCTCCCCCTGCATCTGTAACGTGCAGCGGTTACAAAGGTGGTTCGGGAAGAATTGAACGCCCGTTCGATCGGGTGGAATGGTTGAAAACCTATCCAAGAGGAATTTGAAAATGGCAGCAATTACTGCAGCGTTGGTTAAAGAACTGCGCGAGCGTACCGGCGAAGGCATGATGGATTGCAAGAAAGCCCTGGAAAAGGCTGGCGGCGACATCGAAAAAGCCATTGATGACATGCGTGCTTCGGGCGCGATCAAAGCTGCGAAAAAAGCTGGCAACGTTGCCGCTGAAGGCGCAATCGCTCTGGTTGAAGACGGTAAGGCTGCCGTTCTGCTGGAAGTGAACTCGCAGACCGACTTCCTGGCTCTGCAGGACGACTTCAAGGCGTTCGTTGCTTCTAGCGTCAAGAAAGCATTCGACGAGAAGCTGGCTACCGTTGAACCGTTGATCGAAGCTCAAGAAGCTGATCGCCTGGTACTGGTCGGCAAGGTTGGCGAAAACGTCAACATCCGTCGCCTGACTCGTGTAGAAGGTGATGTTGTTGGTGGTTACCTGCACGGCAACAAAATCGGCGTAGCTGTTGTTCTGAAAGGCGGCGACGTTGAGCTGGCTAAAGACATCGCTATGCACGTAGCGGCCAGCAACCCGGAATTCCTGCTGCCGTCGGAAGTGTCTGCTGAAGCTATCGAGCGCGAAAAAGCCGTGTTCCTGAGCCTCAATGCTGACAAGATCGCTGGCAAGCCGGAAAACATCGTTGAAAACATGATCAAAGGCCGTATCAGCAAGTTCCTGGCTGAAGCGAGCCTGGTTGAGCAGGCGTTCGTCAAGAACCCTGAAATCAAGGTTGGCGAGCTGGCTAAGAAAGCTGGCGCAGAAATCGTTTCCTTCACTTACTACAAAGTAGGCGAAGGCATCGAGAAGCCGGTCGACAACTTCGCTGAAGAAGTTGCTGCCCAGCTGGCTGCCGCCAAGCAATAAGACGGTTTTTCAACTGTCGCCCGAAAGAGGCTGCCCGCTTACGCGCGCAGCCTCTTTTCAGATGGGGCAACCAATTTTTTATTGGTTTCCACTTGGAACTGACTTACAAAGCCATGTTCCGATGGCGCTGAAGCAGCGCCAAGCTAGAGTGAACGCCAGCTGTAAACAGCTCGCAAAGAATTTTAAATACGCCGCAGGAGAGATTCGCAATGGCTCAGCAGGGCAGTGGTTATCAGGCTCGCTATAAACGCATTCTACTCAAGCTTAGCGGCGAGGCCCTGATGGGCTCGGAAGAGTTCGGGATCGATCCAAAAGTGCTGGATCGGATGGCGCTGGAAGTCGGTCAACTGGTCGGTATCGGCGTACAGGTCGGTCTTGTGATCGGTGGTGGTAACCTGTTCCGCGGCGAAGCTCTGAGCAAAGCCGGCATGGATCGGGTGACAGGCGACCACATGGGCATGCTGGCCACTGTGATGAATGCCCTGGCCATGCGCGACGCGCTGGAGCGTGCCAATATCTCGGCCATCGTGATGTCGGCCATTTCCATGGTTGGCGTAACCGATCACTATGATCGCCGCAAAGCCATGCGCCACCTGAACTCCAAAGACGTCGTGATTTTCGCGGCTGGTACCGGCAATCCGTTCTTCACCACGGACTCGGCTGCCTGCCTGCGTGCAATCGAAATCGATGCCGACGTCGTGCTGAAGGCGACCAAGGTTGATGGCGTCTACACCGCAGATCCGTTCAAAGACCCGCATGCCGAGAAGTTCGATCATCTGACTTATGATGAAGTGCTGGATCGCAAGCTGGGTGTGATGGACCTGACGGCTATTTGCCTGTGCCGCGACCATAAGATGCCGCTGCGCGTATTCAACATGAACAAGCCCGGCGCCCTGCTGAACATCGTACATGGCGGCGCTGAAGGAACCCTGATCGAGGAAGGTCAACAATGATCAACGAAATCAAGAAAGACGCTCAAGAGCGTATGCAGAAGTCTCTGGACTCCCTGTCCCATGCATTCGGTCAGATTCGTACCGGCAAGGCACACCCAAGCATTCTGGGTAGCGTGATGGTGCCGTACTACGGCGCAGACACTTCTATCACCCAAGTGGCCAACATCACTGTAAAAGACTCGCGCACCCTGCAGGTCGTGGCGTTTGAGCGCAACATGCTCGCGGCCGTCGACAAGGCGATCCAGAGTGCCGGCCTTAACCTCAACCCGACCAATCTGGGCGAGTTGCTGTTGATCTCCATGCCAGCCCTGACCGAAGAAACCCGCAAGGGTTTCACCAAGCAGGCGCGTAGCGCTGCGGAAGACGCGCGTGTTGCCGTGCGTAACATTCGTCGTGATGCCTTGGGTGAGCTGAAGAAGCTGGTCAAGGACAAGGAAATCAGCGAAGACGAAGAGCGTCGTGCTGCTGCGGACATTCAGAAGCTGACTGACAAGGCTGAGGCTGATATCGATGCGGCCACCAAGCAGAAAGAAGCGGACCTGATGGCCGTATAAGGGTCGAGTTTTAAATGGACAAGACCAAGCAGACTGCGCCGTCCGCGGTGCCGCGCCATGTCGCGATCATCATGGATGGCAACAATCGCTGGGCGAAAAAACGCTTTATGCCGGGTGTTGCCGGGCATAAAGCGGGTGTGGATGCTGTTCGGGCCGTGATCGAGGTGTGCGCTGAGGCCAAGGTGGAAGTGCTGACCCTGTTCGCCTTCTCCAGTGAAAACTGGCAGCGCCCGGCCGATGAGGTCAGTGCCTTGATGGATCTGTTCTTCAAGGCATTGCGTCGTGAGGCCAAGCGCCTCAACGAAAACAACATTAGCCTGCGCATCATTGGTGATCGCTCGCGCTTCCATCCGGAGCTTCAAGCCGCGATGCGCGAAGCCGAGGCCATGACCGCGGGCTCCAACCGTTTTATCCTGCAGATCGCCGCCAACTACGGCGGTCAGTGGGATATCGCGCAAGCCGCGCAGCGTTTGGCGCGTGAAGTTCAGGCCGGGCATCTGCGTCCGGAAGACATCACCCCTGATTTGCTGCAAACCTGTCTGGCGACCGGCGATCTGCCGTTGCCGGACTTGTGCATTCGCACTGGCGGCGAGCACCGCATCAGCAACTTCCTGCTGTGGCAACTGGCTTACGCCGAGTTGTACTTCTCCGACCTGTTCTGGCCGGACTTCAAACACGATGCCATGCGCAATGCGCTGGCTGATTTCGCTTCGCGCCAGCGTCGTTTCGGTAAAACGAGCGAACAGGTCGAAGCTGGAGCCCGGGTTTAATGCTTAAACAACGAATCATCACTGCACTGATCCTGCTGCCGATCGCCTTGTGCGGGTTTTTCCTGCTCGAAGGTTCCGGTTTTGCGCTGTTCATCGGTCTGGTCGTGAGCCTCGGCGCCTGGGAATGGGCGCGTCTGGCGGGCTTCACCGCACAATCGTTTCGCGTTGGCTTTGCTGCCGTCGTCGCATTGATGCTGTTCGTCATGTACGTGGTGCCCAGCCTCGCACCTTGGGTGTTGGGTGCTTCGGTGCTTTGGTGGGCGGTTGCGACGTATCTGGTGCTGACCTACCCGCGTTCCAGCGAACATTGGTCCAGTGCTGCCAGCAAGCTAGTGATTGGCCTGTTGATTTTGCTGCCGGCCTGGCAAGGCCTGGTGCAGATCAAGCAATACCCACTGGGTAACTGGTTGATCATGGCAGTGATGGTGCTTGTCTGGGGTGCAGATATCGGCGCGTACTTCTCCGGTCGTGCATTCGGCAAGCGTAAGTTGGCCCCTCAAGTCAGTCCGGGTAAAAGCTGGGAAGGCGTCTACGGCGGTCTCGTCCTCAGTCTGGTTATCACCACTATTGTTGGCCTGGTGCGTGATTGGACGGTTGCCGAGTTGCTCAAGGGGCTGATTGGTGCTGCGCTGATCGTCTTCATCTCGGTTGTGGGCGACCTCACCGAAAGCATGTTCAAGCGTCAGTCCGGCATCAAGGACAGCAGTAATCTGCTGCCAGGCCATGGTGGCGTGCTCGATCGCATCGACAGTCTGACCGCGGCCATTCCAGTCTTCGCGGTGTTGCTGTGGATGGCTGCGCCGTGAGCCGCCCGCAACAGATCACTGTTTTGGGGGCGACCGGCTCGATTGGTCTGAGCACCCTTGATGTTATTGCGCGTCACCCTGAGCGCTATCAGGTTTTCGCATTGAGCGGTTTTACTCGCCTGAGTGAGTTGCTGGCCTTGTGCATACGGCATGTGCCGCAATTTGCCGTGGTGCCGGAAGTCGCGGCTGCGCGCGGTTTGCAGGACGATTTGCGCGCAGCCGGTTTGTCGACGCGTGTGCTTGTGGGGGAGGAGGGCTTGTGTCAGGTCGCTTCTGCTCCGGAAGTCGACGCGGTGATGGCGGCGATCGTTGGCGCGGCGGGCCTGCGTCCGACTCTGGCGGCAGTCGAAGCCGGCAAGAAGATCCTTTTGGCCAATAAAGAGGCGCTGGTAATGTCCGGCGCCCTGTTTATGCAGGCGGTACGCCAAAGCGGTTCTGTGCTGCTGCCGATCGACAGCGAGCACAACGCGATTTTCCAGTGTATGCCACAGGATTTTGCTCGCGGATTGAGCTCTGTCGGTGTTCGCCGGATTTTGCTTACAGCCTCTGGTGGTCCGTTCCGACAGACGCCGATGAGTGAATTGGCGCACGTTTCACCTGAGCAAGCGTGTGCCCACCCGAACTGGTCCATGGGGCGCAAGATCTCAGTAGACTCGGCCAGCATGATGAATAAAGGCCTTGAGCTGATCGAGGCTTGCTGGCTGTTTGATGCAAAGCCGTCGCAAGTCGAGGTGGTGATCCACCCGCAGAGCGTGATTCACTCGCTGGTCGACTATGTTGATGGCTCGGTACTGGCGCAATTGGGTAACCCCGACATGCGCACACCGATCGCCAATGCTCTGGCCTGGCCGGAACGCATTGACTCCGGTGTGGCGCCGCTGGATCTGTTTGCAGTTGCGCGCCTGGACTTCGAGGCGCCGGATGAGCAGCGCTTCCCTTGTCTGCGTCTGGCGCGTCAAGCGGCCGAAGCAGGCGACAGTGCACCGGCGATGCTCAATGCGGCCAACGAAGTGGCGGTGGCGGCGTTTCTCGACGGACGAATCCGTTACCTGGAAATCGCGAGTATCATCGAACAGGTGTTGAGCCTCGAACCGGTCGTAGCACTGGATGATCTCGACGCCGTGTTTACGGCAGACGCCAGGGCGCGAGTTCTGGCTGAGCAGTGGTTGAAGCGTCACGATCGATAGAATTTGAAACACAATGGCGTCACGCGGCACTGAACAGGATTGCGGAGAAAATAGATGAGCGCGCTCTATATGATTGCCGGCACCCTGATCGCCTTGGGTGTGCTGGTCACCTTTCACGAATTCGGCCACTTCTGGGTCGCGCGTCGCTGTGGCGTCAAGGTTCTGCGCTTTTCCGTAGGCTTCGGCATGCCTCTGCTGCGCTGGCACGACAAGCAGGGTACTGAGTTCGTCATCGCCGCGATTCCACTGGGTGGCTACGTCAAGATGCTCGACGAGCGTGAGGGCGAAGTGCCGGTTGATCAACTGGATCACTCGTTTAACCGCAAATCGGTTCGTCAGCGTATCGCTATTGTTGCCGCCGGCCCTATCGCCAACTTCCTTTTGGCCCTGGTGTTTTTCTGGGTGTTGGCCATGCTCGGTAGCGAGCAGGTACGCCCGGTCATCGGTGCGGTCGAGTCCGGCAGCATCGCCGCCAAGGCTGGTCTGGGTGCGGGTCAGGAGATCGTCGCCATTGATGGTGAGCCGACCACCGGTTGGGCAGCCGTCAACTTGCAGTTGGTGCGTCGGCTGGGTGAAAGCGGTTCGTTGCAGTTGCTGGTGCGTGAGCAGGGCTCTACCGCGGACTCTCCACGCGAGTTGATGCTGGATCACTGGCTGCAGGGTGCTGATGAGCCGGATCCGATTCGCTCGTTGGGTATTCGTCCGTGGCGTCCGGCCTTGGCGCCTGTGCTTGCCGAGCTTGATCCAAAAGGTCCTGCTCAGGCGGCTGGCCTGAAAACCGGTGATCGCCTTCTGTCTCTGGATGGTCAGGCGCTTAATGACTGGCAGCAAGTGGTTGATACCGTTCGTACGCGTCCTGATACCAAAATCATGCTGCGTATCGAGCGCGATGGTGCTCAAATCGACGTCCCGGTCACCTTGGCGGCGCGCGGTGAAAGCAAGTCGCCAAGCGGTTATCTGGGGGCGGGTGTGAAAGCAGTCGACTGGCCACCGGAAATGATCCGTGAAGTCAGTTATGGGCCATTGGCCGCGATTGGCGAGGGCGCCCATCGTACTTGGACCATGAGCATTCTGACGCTGGACTCACTCAAGAAAATGCTGTTCGGCGAGCTCTCGGTAAAAAACTTGAGTGGACCGATAACCATTGCTAAAGTGGCGGGCGCTTCTGCCCAGTCGGGCGTCGCTGATTTCCTGAATTTCCTTGCTTATCTGAGTAT
>NZ_JBIUWM010000106.1:0-5315 GCF_044743445.1 Pseudomonas sp. NPDC087615
GCCATGGTATTCCTCGGAGCGAATGCAATATGCGCGCTGCCCGGTTGGGCGAGCGGACTGAACAGTTTAAAAAATCACCAGCGTTTAGGGAAGCGCTGATTTTTTGACCAAGCCCTTCAACGCGCTGCAAGTGCCAATGTAAAGCGCTTGCAGCGGTTTTGGGAAGTGCTGTTTAGCCGAGCAATTCGGCCAGCAATTTACCGTTACGCTGCTGCTGACGCTTCTGGATCAACTGATTGGCACGGAAAATCGCCTTCAAATCATCCAGAGCATGGGCAAAATCGTCGTTGATGATCAGGTAGTCGTAGTCGACGTAGTGGCTCATCTCGCTAACGGCTTCGCGCATGCGGCCGTCAATGATTTCGTCGCTGTCCTGGCCACGATTGGTCAGGCGCTGGTGCAGGGCCTGCAGCGATGGCGGCAAAATGAAGATCGAACGTGCCTGCGGCATCAACTTGCGCACTTGCTCGGCGCCTTGCCAGTCGATTTCCAGAATCAGGTCGTGGCCTTCATCCAGTGTCTGTTGCAGGTGGCTTTGCGAGGTGCCGTAGAGATTGCCGAAGACTTCGGCGCGCTCGAGAAAATCACCGTGCTCGATCATCTTCACGAACTCGTTGCGTTCGACGAAGTGGTAGTTCACGCCATTCACTTCACCCGGGCGCATGGCGCGAGTGGTGTGGGAGATCGATACGCGAATCTCCGGATTGGCATCGGTCAACGCCTTGACCAGGCTGCTCTTGCCCGCACCCGAGGGCGCGGAAATGATGTAAAGGGTGCCAGTGCTGTGGGTCATGTCGGGGTAGCCTTACTCAATATTCTGCACTTGTTCGCGCATCTGCTCGATCAACACCTTGAGGTTGACGGCGGCTTGGGTGCTGCGCGGGTCGAAGGCCTTGGAGCCCAGTGTGTTGGCTTCGCGGTTGAGTTCCTGCATCAGGAAGTCCAGGCGACGCCCGGCCGCCCCGCCGGACTTGAGGACCCGGCGAACTTCGATGATGTGAGTGCTCAGGCGATCCAGTTCTTCGGCCACGTCGCTTTTTTGCGCGAGCATGACCATTTCCTGTTCGAGACGCTGCGGATCCATCTCGGCTTTCATGTCGCTGAAGCGATCAAGGACCTTCTGGCGCTGGGTGGCAAGCATCTGCGGCACGAGTTCGCGCAGGGTCACGACGTCCTCTTCGATGGACGTCAGGCGCTCGTTGATCAGTCGCGCCAGTTCCGCGCCTTCACGCTCGCGGCCGGCCTTGAGCTCTTTCAAGCCTTGATTGAACAGCGCCAGCGCGTCGGCATTCAGGGCTTGCGGATCCGTCGCGTCAGCAACCAGAACGCCAGGCCAGGCCAGCACTTCCAAAGGGTTCAGTGCGGCAGGGTTCTTGATCAGGCCCGCCACGGTTTCGGCGGCGGCGACCAGTTGCGCGGCGCGTTCGCGATCGACTTGCAGCGGTTTGCCGGTGCTTTCTTCGGTGAAGCGCAGAGTGCATTCCAGTTTGCCCCGCGACAGGCCTTGACGCAGCGCCTCACGCACGGCGCCTTCGAGGTCGCGAAAGGACTCAGGCAAACGCAGGTGCGGTTCCAGATAGCGGCTGTTGACCGAGCGCAACTCCCAGCTCAGGGTCCCCTGGACGCCGGCTTTTTCGACGCGGGCGAAGGCGGTCATGCTGTGCACCATGGCGGTGACCTCGCAATGCAGATCGGCGCGGAACGTGAGCTCCGCAGGCGCGATATCAATGAATTTAAGCCGACTGGCAGCAAAGGCGCAGGATTGTAGCGCAGTGCGGCGAAGGCGCCCAAACACACGGTGTGACAAAGGGCTGCAGCCCGTCGGTAATGCGTGTTTCAGGGCCTTCGGTCGTCGGCCCGATTTTTTAACCCGTGCCCAGTGACGGTGCACCGCTCTATAATGCTCGGCAGTTTTCCGTCCCCAGTACAGGTATCTCCTATGAAACGTCCAAGTGGTCGCGCTGCCGATCAGCTCCGCTCGATCCGCATTACCCGCAACTACACCAAACACGCCGAGGGATCCGTACTGGTCGAATTCGGTGATACCAAAGTCATCTGCACCGTCAGCGTCGAAAATGGCGTGCCGCGTTTCCTCAAAGGCCAGGGCCAGGGCTGGTTGACCGCTGAGTACGGCATGCTGCCTCGCGCCACTGGCGAGCGTAATCAGCGTGAAGCCAGCCGTGGCAAGCAGGGCGGCCGCACACTGGAAATCCAGCGCCTGATCGGCCGTTCACTGCGCGCTGCGCTGGACATGTCCAAGCTGGGCGACGTGACGCTGTACGTCGACTGCGACGTGATCCAGGCTGACGGCGGTACCCGTACTGCTTCCATCACGGGCGCCATGGTTGCGCTGGTCGATGCACTGAAAGTGATCAAGAAGCGTGGCGGCCTGAAGGGCGGCGATCCGCTCAAGCAGATGATCGGCGCTGTGTCTGTGGGCATGTATCAGGGCGAGCCAGTGCTGGATCTGGACTATCTTGAAGATTCTGCGGCCGAGACTGACCTCAATGTGGTGATGACCAGTTCCGGTGGCTTCATCGAAGTGCAAGGTACGGCTGAAGGCGCGCCGTTCCAGCCTGAAGACCTCAACGCCATGCTGGAACTGGCCAAGAAAGGCATGAACGAAATCTTCGAACTGCAAAAGGCTGCACTGGCCGACTGAGCGGGTTCGAAGCCGCAAGGAGAACGCGATGAGTGATGAGCAAGAGTTGCTGCCCAAGCCGAGCCAGGAGGTTCGTCAATGGGCAATGTTTTGTCACTTGTCCGCCTTGCTGGGGTTCTGGATTCCGTTTGGGAGCCTGATTGGGCCGCTGATCTTGTGGCAGATGAAGCGCGAGACGGATCCGTTCATCGATGCCCAAGGCAAGGAAGCGCTTAATTTCCAGATTACCGTCGCGATTGCCTCGGCGATCTGCCTGTTGCTGATGTTGCTGGTGATCGGCTTCTTCCTGTTTGGTTTGTTGGCCATTGGTGCGCTGGTACTGACGATCATTGGGGGCGTGAAGGCCAATGAGGGCTTCCCGTACCGCTATCCGTTCACTTGGCGATTGATCAAATAACGATCAATGCGCTCCCCTCGTGTGAGCGGCCGATGATGTTCGCAATGCGTTAAAACAATTGCCCTGACTTGTCAGGGCAGTTGTATTTTTGCAACTGAATTAACGTCTCTGATGTGTAGGAAAAATCTGGCTGCGATCAGCGGTAGTGTGGGTTTATATATAACTATCGTTTCTACACTTTTAGTCACAACTGCAATGGTTCAGTCTCGTTCATGTACTTGGCAATAAGACTGGCCGATTGTTAAAGTTGCTGCACGTCATATTTCGTTAGAAATATTTCGATATATTCAAGCCATCGAAGGTCCTTGAATCAAAAGCAATCAGTGTTGAGAAAATCAGCCGATTCAATAGGCGTGCCCAGGTAAAAAGTTCGCCTCTGAATATATAGCCAAGAATAATCCCAATGATTCAGCTCGATTTTTATGGAACGCTCGTGGCCGCCTCTTTAGTGTTGCTGCTGGGGCGCGGACTTGTTACTCGTGTTGGTTTTTTGCGCAACTACAATATTCCCGAACCCGTAGCCGGTGGCCTGGTAGTTGCCTTGGCGCTTCTGTTAATGCGCACGCTTGATATTGAAGTGCGCTTCGACACTTCGCTGCAAACGCCCTTGATGCTGGCGTTTTTCGCCACTATTGGCCTGAGTGCGGATTTCGCCAGCCTGAAGAGGGGCGGTCGCGTCGTTGCGATATTTCTACTCGCGGTTGCCGGGCTTCTGGTCGTGCAGAACGCCATGGGAATCGCAATGGCCACAATGCTCGGACTCGATCCGCTGATGGGCCTGCTGACAGGTTCCATCACCCTGGCGGGCGGTCACGGTACTGGCGCCGCGTGGGGAACGGTATTCAGTGAGAAGTACGGTCTGGCTTCCGCCTCGGAGTTGGCGATTGCCGCTGCGACCTTTGGCTTGGTGCTGGGTGGTTTGATTGGAGGCCCGGTTGCTCGTCTGCTGATCAAGCGTGTGCAAGTGCCCGGTTGCAAAAGTCAGGACGCGCCTCGGCTGCCCAAAGGCTTTGAGCAGCCAAACAAGGAACGCTCGATTACGCCGTTTTCATTTATCGAAACGCTCGCGCTGATCGCGGTCAGTCTTTTGGCAGGCAATCTGTTGAATGGCTGGTTGCAGGGGACAGCGTTCGAGTTGCCGACGTTTGTTTGTGTCCTGTTCGTGGGTGTGGTTTTGCGCAATGGGCTTTCGGCGCTGGGCCTGTATCAGGTATTCGAGCGTGAGGTCTCGGTGCTGGGCAATGTCAGCCTGTCGCTGTTTTTGGCTATTGCCCTGATGTCGCTCAAACTATGGGATCTGGCGGCGCTGGCGTTGCCGATCTTCATCATCCTGGCGATGCAGGCCTTGGTCATGGCGCTATTTGCGATTTTCGTAACGTTCCGAATGATGGGCAGCAATTACGATGCGGCCGTGCTGGCGTCAGGGCATTGCGGTTTTGGTCTCGGTGCGACGCCAACGGCCATTGCCAACATGCAGGCGGTAACGCAGCGCTACGGACCGTCGCAGATAGCGTTTTTGGTGGTGCCCATGGTGGGAGCGTTCTTCATCGACATCATCAATGTCATCGTGATCAAGTTGTACCTGGTCCTGCCGTTTTTTGCTGTGGTCTGAGGTTCGGACTGCTTGAATCCGAGACATAAAAAATGCCCGTATCTTGCGATACGGGCATTTTTTCAACTGTGAATCGACGCTTAGATGGTCAGCGTCCAATCGTAGTCGACGATCAGCGGCGCATGCTGCGAGAACCGTGGCTGACGCGGCAGGCGTGCACTGCGCACAAAGCGCCGTAGGCCTGGGGTCAGGATCTGGTAATCGAAGCGCCATCCCAGATTCAGCATCTCGGCCTGTTCGTTGTCCGGCCACCAGCTGTACTGGTCGCCTTCACGGCTGACTTCACGCAGGGCATCGACATAGCCCATGTTGCCGACAATCTCGTCCATCCAGGCGCGTTCTGGCGCCAGGAAGCCCGGGGATTGCTGGCTGTCGCGCCAGTTCTTGATGTCTAGCTTCTGCTGCGCAACATACAGCGAGCCACAATAAATGTACTCGCGACGTTTGCGCCGCTGTTTGTCCAGGTACTTGCCGAAGTCGTCCATGAGCTTGAACTTCTGGTTCAAGTCCTCATCGCCGTTCATCCCCGAAGGAAGCAGCAAGGTGGCAATACTGACTTTGTCGAAATCTGCTTGCAGGTAGCGCCCGTAGCGGTCGGCCGTCTCGAAACCGAGACCGCTGATGACAACCAACGCTTGCAAAAG
>NZ_JBIUWM010000107.1:0-5062 GCF_044743445.1 Pseudomonas sp. NPDC087615
TCGTGCTTTAAGCACCGCGGACTCACTGCTTGCCATCCACCCCTCTCATCTCAGAGTTTATTCCCAGATCAAGACACAAGCGGGCTTGCTCGCGAGGGGGGGCAGAAAAGCAGATATTGACTGACTCGACGCTTTCGCGAGCAAGCCCGCTCCCACAGTGGGGCTGTGGTGTGGGTGGGAGGGGAGAGGCAAGCGGCAGAAAAGCGGCATCTGGCGGAAACCCGTTGCCGCTTTTCTGGCATTGCCGCTTTACCTGTTACCCGCAAAGGCCCGGTTTCCGGAGGTTTCTGTGTTTGGCACGCCGCTTGCTAAAGCTCAGTTACGAAAAACCGGTCACCCGAAGGTTCCCGACATGAGCATCAGCTTCGATAAAGCGCTCGGCATTCACGAAAAAGCACTGGGCTTCCGCGCCCAGCGTGCTGAAGTGCTGGCCAACAACATCGCCAACGCCGATACCCCGAACTACAAGGCTCGGGATCTGGAGTTCTCCAAAGTGCTTGAAGCACAGAGCCAGAAAAACGCTAACGGCACCATCGCCCTGAACATGACCAACAGCCGTCACATCGAAGCTGAAGGTCTGGGCAATGGCGACGAGTCGCTGATGTATCGCACGCCGATGCAACCGTCGATCGACCAGAACACCGTGGACGCTCAACTGGAACAGTCCAACTACGCGGAAAATGCCGTGGGCTTCCAGGCCAGCTTCACGCTGCTCAACAGCAAATTCAAAGGGCTGGTATCAGCCCTGCGCGGAGAGTAACCCATGTCCCTGTCCAGCGTTTTCAACATTGCCGGCAGCGGCATGAGCGCACAGACCACGCGTCTGAACACCGTGGCGTCGAACATCGCCAACGCCGAAACCGTCTCGTCGAGCATCGACCAGACCTACCGCGCCCGTCATCCGGTATTCGCCACCATGTTCCAGGGCGGCCAGAACAGCGGCAGCAACTCGCTGTTCCAGAGCCAGGATGCCGCCGGTCAAGGCGTGCAGGTGCTCGGTGTGGTCGAAGACCAGAGCAACCTTGAAGCGCGCTACGAGCCGAACCATCCGGCCGCCGACGCCAAGGGCTACGTCTACTACCCGAACGTCAACGTGGTGGAAGAAATGGCTGACATGATTTCCGCGAGCCGGTCGTTTCAGACCAACGCTGAAATGATGAACACTGCCAAAACCATGATGCAGAAGGTACTGACCCTCGGTCAGTAATAAGGGGCGACTGCCATGAGTGTTTCCGATTCCACCAGCGGCGTAAATATCAAGGACGTTCTGGCCAACTCCTCGGTCAAGACCGGCACGACCGCTGATGGTCTGGCTGCGGCCACCAACAGTGCCGCCGGCAATAAGGCCCTGGGCAAAGATGCGTTCTTGCAACTGCTGGTTACCCAGCTGAAGAACCAGAATCCGCTCGACCCGCAAGACAACAGCGAATTCGTCGCCCAATTGGCGCAGTTCAGCAGTCTGGAAGGCATCACCACGCTGAACGACACCGTCAGCGGCATTGCCGGCAACTACAACTCCTCGCAAGCATTGCAGGCGTCGTCTCTGGTGGGCCGCTCGGTCATCGCCCAGACCGACAAGGCAGTGGTTGATACCAGCAAGAGCCTCAACGGCACGGTGGTGGTTCCGTCTTCCGGGGCTGTTTCGGTCACGATCAAAGATGCCGATGGCAAGGTCGTGCGCACCCTCGACATGGGCACCCAGAACGCCGGTAACGCCAGTTTCATCTGGGACGGCAAGAACGCTTCCGGTGAGGTCGCGAACGCGGGCACTTACACGTTCACCGCCAACGCGACTTACGACGGTCAGGCCACTTCGCTGATCACTTATCTGCCAGCGACCGTTAACAGCGTGACCATCAGCCAGACCGGCGGTGAGTTGATGCTGAACCTGGCAGGTTTGGGCAGCGTCGCGCTGTCCAAAGTACAAACCATTGGTATATAGAGCCGACTAACCGGCACAAAGGAGTGGAATATGTCTTTCAATATCGGCCTTAGCGGTCTCTATGCTGCCAACAAGCAACTGGATGTGACCGGCAACAACATCGCCAACGTTGCGACCACCGGTTTCAAAGCGTCCCGTGCAGAATTCGAAGACGTGTACTCGGCCACGCGCCTGGGTACCGGCAGCAAGACCGTTGGTAACGGCGTGCGTCTGGCCAACGTTTCCCAGCAGTTCGGCCAGGGTGACGTGAACAACACCGGCAACGTGCTGGACATGGGTATCCAGGGCAATGGTTTCTTCATCCTCAGTGATAACGGTTCCTTGAGCTACACCCGTGCCGGTGCGTTCAAGACCGACGCTCAGAACTACGTTGTCGATAACAACGGCAACCGTCTGCAAGGCTATGGCGTCGATGCCAACGGCAAGATCATCAGCGGTGTGCTGACTGATCTGAAGATCGACACTTCGGCCCTCAAGCCGAATGCGACGACCAAGATCGACCAGACCATGAACCTGAACTCGGAAGACATCAAGCCTACCGTGACCCCGTTCAGCCCAACCAATCTGAACAGCTACAACAAGACCATTTCCACTCCGGTCTACGATACTCAGGGTAACGAGCACCGCATGGATCAGTACTACGTGAAAACGGGTACCAATGCCTGGAGCGTCTACACCTACATGGATGGTCGTACGCCATCGGATCCGGCCAACAACACCCTGACGCCGCTGACCCACGACATCACCTTCAACTCCGACGGCACGATCAATACCGTGACCGCGGGCGCTGGCTGGACTCAGAACGGCAACACCCTGACCATGACGGGTTGGGTGCCGGGCGTTGTGACCAACCCGGCGACTACGCCAGTGACCTGGGGCCCGAATGGTTCTGTGGCCAACCCGGCCGGTATCGCGTTCAACATGACGTTGACCACTTCGTTCAATTCTCCTACCGCGCGTACTGCGCAGTATCAGGATGGTTACGCCACTGGCCAGATTTCCAGTCTGACCATCGATTCGACCGGTGTCATGACCGCCAACTTCAGCAACCAGCAGACCAAGGCTATTGGTCAGGTGGCGGTAGCCAGCTTCGCTAACGAGCAGGGCTTGCAGCCGATTGGTGGTACGCGCTGGAAGGAGACTTTCGCGTCGGGCGTGGCTGGGGTTGATGCGCCGAAGACCGGGACGCTGGGTTCGATCGTGTCGAACTCGCTGGAAGAATCGAACGTTAACCTGACCAATGAACTGGTGGATCTGATCAAGGCGCAGAGCAACTATCAGGCGAACGCCAAGACCATTTCGACCCAGAGCACTATCATGCAGACCATTATTCAGATGACCTGATTCTGGTTTTGGTTTGTGAAAGGGGCCCCTCGTTTGAGGGGCTTTTTTTTGTGCGCCAGGCATGGCGCGTTGCGCGCAAGCGCACCCAGCATGGCTGTGGTGACCATGCGGGTGACTTGGAGGTGAAAGTCTGTCGCCGAGCTAACACTCATCCTGTTGAGTGGTGAGATGCGTGCGATTGGTTTTTGCTCTTTTGCAGGAGTGAGCCTGCTCGCGAAGGCGGCCTGAAAGCCAGCCAATCTCCGTCAGATGTACTCCGTGTCATTTTTTCCTCGCCCAAAAGAAAACCCCCGACAAACCAGAGGTCTGTCGGGGGTTTCTCGTTCAGGTGTCTCGCGACGCCTGAATCAGCTCAGGTTATTGGCAAGCTTCGCAATCCGGCTCGTCAATCGCACAAGCCTTGGGCACTGGGGCTGGACCGGCTGGAGCAGCCAGAACCGAATCATCACCATGGTTGCCGCCGCTGGAAACGGCGTTCAGCTTACCGGTGTTGATGGTCGACTTCTCGGTGCTGGTCGCGGCCAGGGCGCGGAGGTAGTAGGTGGTTTTCAGACCACGGTACCAGGCCATGCGGTAGGTCACGTCGAGCTTCTTGCCCGATGCGCCAGCGATGTACAGGTTCAGCGACTGGGCCTGGTCGATCCACTTCTGACGACGGCTGGCGGCGTCAACGATCCACTTGGTGTCCTCTTCGAATGCGGTCGCGTAGAGCTCTTTGAGTTCTTGCGGGATGCGCTCGATCTGCTGAACCGAACCGTCGTAGTACGTCAGGGCGTTGATCATGACCGAGTCCCACAGACCGCGAGCCTTGAGGTCGCGAACCAGGTACGGGTTGATCACGGTGAATTCGCCCGACAGGTTCGATTTCACATAGAGGTTCTGATAGGTCGGTTCGATCGACTGCGATACGCCAGTGATGTTGGCGATGGTCGCGGTCGGTGCGATGGCCATGATGTTGGAGTTACGAATGCCTTTCTGTACACGGGCGCGAACCGGTGCCCAATCCAGGGTTTCGTTCAGGTCGACATCGATGTACTTCTGGCCACGTTGTTCGATCAGGATCTGTTGCGAGTCCAGTGGCAGGATGCCTTTGGACCACAGCGAACCGTTGAACGTCTCGTACGCGCCACGCTCGTCAGCCAGGTCGCAGGAGGCCTGGATCGCGAAGTAGCTGACCGCTTCCATCGACTTGTCGGCGAATTCGACGGCAGCGTCGGAGCCGTAAGGGATGTGTTGCAGGTACAGCGCGTCCTGGAAGCCCATGATGCCCAGGCCGACTGGACGGTGGCGGAAGTTGGAGTTCTTCGCCTGCGGTACCGAGTAGTAGTTGATGTCGATCACGTTATCGAGCATGCGAACGGCAACATCGATGCTGCGCTTGAGCTTGGCGGTGTCCAGCTTGCCGTCCACGATGTGGTTCGGCAGGTTGATCGAGCCCAGGTTGCAAACGGCGATCTCGTCCTTGTTGGTGTTCAAGGTGATCTCGGTGCACAGGTTCGAGCTGTGAACCACGCCGACGTGCTGCTGCGGGCTGCGCAGGTTGCACGGGTCTTTGAACGTCAGCCATGGGTGGCCGGTTTCGAACAGCATGGACAGCATTTTGCGCCACAGGTCTTTGGCCTGGATGGTCTTGAACAGTTTGATCTTGCCCGGGTATTCGGACAGTGCTTCGTAGTACTCGTAGCGCTCTTCGAAGGCTTTACCGTTCAGGTCGTGCAGGTCGGGTACTTCGGATGGCGAGAACAGGGTCCACTTGCCGTCATCGAAGACGCGCTT
>NZ_JBIUWM010000108.1:0-5046 GCF_044743445.1 Pseudomonas sp. NPDC087615
GCGGTGAAGTTCACCTGGCCATGGCGTTCAACCCGTCCCACCTGGAAATCGTTTCCCCGGTGGTGGAAGGTTCGGTTCGTGCCCGTCAGGATCGTCGCAACGATTCGACCGGTGAGAAGGTTCTGCCGATCTCCATCCACGGTGACGCTGCATTCGCAGGTCAAGGTGTGGTCATGGAAACCTTCCAGATGTCGCAGACCCGTGGTTTCAAAACCGGCGGTACTGTTCACATCGTGATCAACAACCAGGTGGGTTTCACCATCAGCAACCCGCTGGACTCGCGTTCCACCGAGTACGCTACCGACGTTGCCAAGATGATCCAGGCGCCGATCCTCCATGTGAATGGTGATGATCCGGAAGCTGTATTGTTCGTGACCCAAATGGCCATCGACTACCGCATGCAGTTCAAGCGTGACGTGGTGATCGATCTGGTCTGCTACCGTCGTCGCGGCCACAACGAGGCCGATGAGCCAAGCGGCACCCAGCCTCTGATGTATCAGCAGATCACCAAACAGCGCACTACCCGTGAGCTGTACGCTGATCGTCTGACTCAGGACGGTACTCTTGATGCAGAGCGTGTTCAGGCGAAAGTCGACGAATATCGCAACGCGCTGGACAACGGTCTGCACGTTGTGAAGTCGCTGGTCAAAGAGCCGAACAAAGAGCTGTTCGTGGACTGGCGTCCGTATCTGGGCCACGCCTGGACTGCGCGTCACGACACCCGTTTCGATCTGAAAACCCTGCAGGAACTGTCCGCCAAGCTGCTGGAAATTCCGGATGGCTTCGTGGTTCAACGCCAGGTTGCGAAGATTTACGAAGACCGCCAGAAGATGCAAGCCGGCGGCCTGCCGATCAACTGGGGTTACGCTGAAACCATGGCGTATGCGACCCTGGCGTTCGAAGGTCACCCGATTCGTATGACCGGTCAGGACATCGGCCGCGGTACGTTCTCGCACCGTCATGCTGTTCTGCACAACCAGAAAGACGCTGGCACTTACGTTCCGCTGCAGCACCTGTACGACGGTCAGCCACGCTTTGACCTGTACGACTCGTTCCTGTCGGAAGAGGCCGTTTTGGCGTTCGAATACGGCTACTCGACCACCACGCCGGATGCGCTGGTGATCTGGGAAGCCCAGTTCGGCGACTTCGCCAACGGTGCTCAAGTGGTTATCGACCAGTTCATCACCAGTGGCGAGCACAAGTGGGGCCGTCTGTGCGGTCTGACCATGCTGCTGCCGCACGGTTACGAAGGTCAGGGTCCTGAGCACTCCTCGGCACGTCTGGAGCGTTACCTGCAGCTGTGCGCCGAGCACAACATTCAGGTAGCCGTACCGACCACGCCGGCGCAGATCTACCACTTGCTGCGTCGTCAGGTGATTCGCCCGCTGCGCAAACCATTGGTCGTCCTGACGCCGAAGTCGCTGCTGCGCCACAAGCTGGCCATCTCGACGCTGGAAGATCTGGCCGAAGGTTCGTTCCAGACCGTTATCCCGGAAATCGATGTTCAAGACCCGCAAAAGGTCGAGCGCGTTGTTCTGTGTAGCGGCAAGGTCTACTACGACCTGCTGGAAAAACGCCGTGCCGAAGGCCGTGACGATATCGCCGTCGTGCGTATCGAGCAGCTGTACCCATTCCCTGAGGACGACTTGATTGAAGTCCTGGCTCCCTACACCAACCTCAAACATATCGTTTGGTGTCAGGAAGAGCCGATGAACCAGGGTGCCTGGTACTGCAGTCAGCACCACATGCGCCGCATCGTTGGCAAACACGACAAATCTCTCGTACTCGAGTACGCGGGCCGTGATGCCTCTGCTGCACCTGCTTGTGGTTACGCATCGATGCACGCCGAGCAGCAGGAAAAACTGCTGCAAGACGCGTTTACCGTTTAACGCCTTCGCGCACTTGAAACCGAATTTAAGGAACTACAGATAATGGCTATCGAGATCAAAGCCCCCACTTTCCCGGAATCGGTTGCCGATGGCACCGTTGCCACCTGGCACAAACAACCGGGCGACGCTGTCAAGCGCGACGACCTGATCGTCGACATCGAAACCGACAAAGTCGTACTGGAAGTTCTGGCTACTGCTGACGGCGTGCTGGGCGCAATCGTCAAGAACGAAGGCGACACCGTTCTGTCCGACGAAGTCCTGGGCTCGATCGAAGCGGGCGGCGCTGCTGCCGCTGCTCCAGCCGCCGCTGCTGCTCCGGCCACTACTGCCGCTGCACCGGCTGCCGCCGAAGGCGAAGACGATCCTGTTGCTGCTCCGGCTGCTCGCAAGCTGGCTGAAGAAAACGGCATCAACATCGCTTCCGTTGCCGGCACCGGCAAGGGCGGTCGCGTGACCAAGGAAGACGTGGTTGCAGCCGTTGCTGCCAAGAAAGCCGCTCCGGCTGCCGCGCCTGCCAAGGCTGCTGCACCTTCGGCTGCCGCTCCTGTGTTCGCCGCTGGCGATCGCATCGAGAAGCGCGTACCGATGACCCGCGTTCGCGCCACCGTGGCCAAGCGTCTGGTTGAAGCACAATCGAACATGGCGATGCTGACCACTTTCAACGAAGTCGACATGACCGAAGTCATGGCACTGCGTTCGAAGTACAAGGATCTGTTCGAGAAGTCCCACAACGGCGTACGCCTGGGCTTCATGTCCTTCTTCGTGAAGGCAGCCACCGAAGCACTGAAGCGCTTCCCGGCTGTGAACGCGTCGATCGACGGCGGCGACATCGTTTATCACGGCTACGCTGACATCGGCGTTGCCGTTTCCAGCGACCGTGGCCTGGTTGTACCAGTCCTGCGTAACGCCGAGCTGATGAGTCTGGCTGAAATCGAAGGTGGCATCGCCACTTTCGGCAAGAAGGCCCGTGACGGCAAACTGTCGATGGACGAGATGACCGGTGGTACCTTCACCATCACCAACGGTGGTACCTTCGGTTCGATGATGTCGACCCCGATCGTCAACCCGCCGCAGGCAGCTATTCTGGGCATGCACAACATCATCCAGCGTCCTATGGCCATCAATGGTCAGGTCGTTATCCGTCCGATGATGTACCTGGCATTGTCCTACGATCACCGTCTGATCGATGGCAAAGAAGCTGTGACCTTCCTGGTGACCATCAAGAACCTGCTGGAAGATCCGGCTCGTCTGTTGCTGGATATCTGATAGAAGCAGCTGCAAGCTTCGAGCAACAAGCCGCAAGAAAGGGCGGCTTGGCTTGAAGCTTGTGGCTTGAAGCTTTTCGCTAAAGAGGATTTTTTGAATGTCGCAGAAATTTGACGTAGTAGTGATTGGTGCTGGCCCTGGTGGCTATGTGGCTGCCATCAAGGCCGCACAGCTGGGTCTGAGCACTGCCTGCATCGAGAAGTACACCGACGCCGAAGGCAAGCAAGCCTTGGGCGGTACCTGCCTGAACGTCGGCTGCATTCCTTCCAAGGCGCTGCTGGACAGCTCCTGGAAATACAAGGAAGCGAAAGAAAGCTTCAACGTTCACGGTATCTCGACCGGCGAAGTCAAAATGGACGTCGCTGCGATGGTCGGCCGCAAGGCTGGCATCGTCAAGAACCTGACCGGCGGCGTTGCCACTCTGTTCAAGGCCAACGGCGTTACTTCGATCCAGGGCCACGGCAAGCTGCTGGCTGGCAAGAAAGTCGAAGTCACCAAACCGGACGGTTCGGTTGAAGTCATCGAAGCTGAAAACGTGATTCTGGCGCCAGGTTCGCGTCCGATCGACATTCCACCGGCTCCGGTTGATCAGAACGTTATCGTCGATTCGACTGGCGCGCTGGAATTCCAATCCGTGCCTAAGCGTCTGGGCGTGATCGGCGCTGGCGTGATCGGTCTGGAACTGGGTTCGGTATGGTCGCGTCTGGGTGCAGAAGTGACGGTCCTGGAAGCCCTGGACACCTTCCTGATGGCAGCGGACACCGCTGTATCCAAGGAAGCGCTGAAAACCCTGACCAAACAGGGTCTGGACATCAAGCTGGGCGCTCGCGTCACCGGTTCGAAAGTGAACGGCGACGAAGTCGTTGTGAACTACACCGATGCCAACGGCGAACAGACCATCACTTTCGACAAGCTGATCGTAGCCGTTGGTCGCCGTCCGGTGACCACTGATCTGCTGGCTGCCGACAGCGGCGTGACCCTGGACGAGCGCGGTTTCGTGCACGTTGATGATCACTGCGCTACCACCGTACCGGGCGTTTTCGCCATCGGCGACGTGGTTCGCGGCATGATGCTGGCTCACAAAGCCTCGGAAGAGGGCATCATGGTTGTTGAGCGCATCAAGGGTCACAAGGCTCAGATGAACTATGACCTGATCCCTTCGGTTATTTATACTCACCCGGAAATCGCGTGGGTTGGCAAAACCGAGCAGGCATTGAAAGCTGAAGGCGTTGAAGTTAACGTTGGCACCTTCCCGTTCGCCGCTTCCGGCCGTGCCATGGCCGCCAACGATACCGGTGGTTTCGTCAAGGTCATCGCCGATGCCAAGACTGATCGCGTATTGGGCGTGCACGTCATTGGCCCGAGCGCTGCAGAACTGGTTCAGCAGGGCGCGATCGGTATGGAATTCGGCACCAGCGCTGAAGACCTGGGCATGATGGTTTTCTCCCATCCGACCCTGTCTGAAGCCTTGCACGAAGCTGCTCTGGCTGTGAATGGCGGCGCCATCCACATTGCCAACCGCAAGAAGCGTTAACAGACAATAAGAAACCACGGCGGTAACGGCCCGTCGTGAGCCTTGCGAGCAAGTCTCACCGCGGAATGTCCGCTGGACGCAGTCTTGCGTAGCACAGCTACGCAAGCAGCAGTCACAGGTGGCGCGGCACTCATCAAGAGCGCAGCGCCGAATGCGCAGTACCTAACGAAGACGGTAAAAAGCATGAATCTTCACGAGTATCAGGGTAAGCAGCTGTTCGCTGAATACGGCCTGCCAGTTTCCACTGGTTACGCAGTAGACACCCCGGAAGCAGCAGCAGAAGCTTGCGACAAAATCGGCGGCAACGAGTGGGTTGTCAAAGCCCAGGTTCACGCCGGTGGTCGCGGTAAAGCGGGC
>NZ_JBIUWM010000109.1:0-4857 GCF_044743445.1 Pseudomonas sp. NPDC087615
GGGCAACGGTATAGCCGCCCATCAGCTCTATGACGATGTCGATCTAATGGATCGTGGCCACTTCGAAGACATCGTTGGTAATCGCAATACCGGTCGTCTGGAACTGAGGCTTTGGCGTGCGCATGGCAATTTGTGCCACTTCGATCCCACGCCCGGCACGACGAGCAATTTCCTCGGCGTTGCGCTGAAGTACGTTGAAGGTACCGCCACCGACGGTCCCTAACCCACAGATGCCTACTTTGACCGGATTCACTGTGAACTCCCCATAAAACGGCCGACTCAGGGTCGGCCGGAAAACAACCGCGTGCTCGCGGCTCTCTATTAATGGCCCGGCGATGCGGCTACCGGACCATGATCGTCAAAGGCTGACCGTGACGATGCGAATTACTTCGCGCCCAGCGCCAGTTTGGCGACTTGTGGCGCAGGCTGATAGCCCGGAATGACTTGTCCATTGGCCAAAACGATGGCCGGTGTGCCGTTCACGCCGATCGACTGACCGAGGGCGAACTGTCTGGAAACCGGGTTCTCGCACTTGGCGGCCTTGATTTCCTTGCCATCGACCATTTTGTCCATGGCCGCTTTCTTGTCTTTGGAGCACCACACGGCTTGCAGTTGCTCATCACCCGGCGAGCCAAGGCCCTGACGCGGGAACGCGACATAACGCACTTCGATGCCGCGCTTGTTCAGCTCGGGCACTTCGGCGTGCAGTTTGTGGCAGTAAGGGCAAGTGGTGTCAGTGAACACGGTGATGTGCGATTTGGTCTCGCCCACGGCCGGGTAAACCACGGTTTCAGCCACCGGGATGGCGTTGATCAGTTTGGAGATGCCCAGACGCTCGGTCTTCTCGGTCAGGTTGACCGGTTTGCCGTCCTTGAGCTGAAACAGGTAGCCCTGAACGATGTACTGGCCATCGGCACTGGCGTACAGCACACGGCTGCCCTTGAGCTTGACTTCATACATGCCAGGCAGAGGGCTCGCGGAAATGCTGTCTACCGGAACATCGAGCTGGAGGTTTTCCAGGCTTTTACGAATGGCTTTGTCAGCCGCATCATCGGCGACGGCAAAGGTGCTGACCAACGCAATGGCGGCGGCGGCGAAAATCTGGGTCAGACGCATGAGAACTCCTGAGGGCGGACAAATGGAACGGTCAGAACGCCCGGGCCGGAACACCGGGTCATAACCGTCCATCGTGCAAACCGGCAAAGCCTAACACATAAGGTCACGGTGGCCGAATGCGCCTGTCGCCAGACGCACAGGCGGATGCAATAGCTCCCACATGGATTGTTTGTTCAGCCACGCGGGTGGTGTTTGGCATGCAAATCCTGCAACCGCGCCCGCGCCACATGAGTGTAGATCTGGGTGGTCGACAGATCACTGTGACCGAGCAACATCTGCACCACGCGCAAATCGGCGCCGTGGTTGAGCAAGTGCGTGGCGAACGCGTGCCGCAAGGTGTGCGGCGACAGCGATTTGCCGATCCCGGCGACCTTGGCCTGATGTTTGATTCGGTGCCAGAACGTCTGCCGGGTCATCTGTTCGCCGCGCAGGCTGGGAAACAGCACATCACTGGGGCGCCCGCCGAGCAGTTCTGCACGACCATCGCGCATATAGCGCTCGACCCAGACAATCGCCTCCTCGCCCATCGGCACCAGCCGCTCTTTGCTGCCCTTGCCCATCACCCTTAATACGCCTTGGCGCAAGTTGACCTGTTCCAGGGTCAGGCTGATCAGCTCGGTTACCCGCAGGCCGCAGGCATACAGGACTTCCAGCATGGCACGGTCACGCTGACCGATGGCTTCGCTCAGATCCGGCGCTTTGAGCAATGCCTCAACGTCGGCTTCCGACAAGGATTTGGGCAGCGGCCTGCCGAGTTGCGGCATGTCGACGCGCAATGTCGGATCGACTGTGATCAGCTTTTCGCGCAGCAGATAACGATAAAACCCACGGACGCCGGAGAGAAATCTCGCAGTGGATCGCGGTTTGTAGTTTTGCTCCAGACGCCAGGCCAGATGATCGAGAATCAATTCACGGCCGGCATTGATCAGCTCCAGGTTTTTTTCCTGCAACCAGCCATTGAACAGCGCAAGGTCGCTACGATAGGCGCCACGGGTGTTGTCGGACAGGCCCTTCTCCAGCCACAAGGCGTCGAGGAATTGGTCAATCAGTGGATGGTCGATGGCAGGCATGGGCGCTCAAGGCACACAGTTCAACGACTGCGCGCAAATGTAGAGTGAACGGTAGGAATGGGCGCTAGTCTTTCATAGCCCGCAATTTCAAGGAACAGGGAGCATCAATGAACGAGCAGCAAATTCTATTGGCATTTGGCGGGATAGGCGCAGCGGCGCTAGGTTGCCAATGGCTGGCGTGGCGCCTGAAGCTGCCGGCGATTCTGTTTCTGTTGCTGACCGGCATTCTGGTCGGCCCGGTATTGGGGTGGCTCGATCCGCAAGAAATGTTCGGGCCGCTGCTGATGCCACTGGTATCGCTGGCCGTGGCGCTGATCCTGTTCGAGGGCAGCCTGACGCTGCACCTGTCGGAATGGAAGGAAATCGGCAGCGTCGTCCATCGACTGGTGACCCTCGGCGCCCTCTCGACCTGGATTGTCATTGCGCTCGCCACTCACTTTTTGCTCGGCTTCGACTGGATGCTGGCGATCCTCTTCGGCAGCCTGACGCTGGTCACGGGCCCCACGGTGATTGTGCCAATGCTGCGAGTGGTGCGGCCCAAAGCCTCGATCGCCAACATTCTGCGCTGGGAAGGCATCGTCATTGATCCGATCGGCGCCCTCCTCGCCGTGGTGGTCTACAGCTTCATCATTGCCAGTGCCGAAGGCCATGGCCTCAAGCAGAGCCTGTTCACCTTTGGCGGGGTGATTGCCTGCGGCGCGGCGTTCGGGGTGGCCGGAGGCTGGTTGCTTGGCACGGTCATTCGGCGGCAATGGCTGCCGGAGTACCTGCACAACCTCGCTTCGCTGGCGGCGGTGCTGGGAATTTTCATTGTCTCCAACGAGGTGATGCATGAGTCCGGCCTGCTGGCGGTAACACTGATGGGCATGTGGCTGGCCAACATGAAAGGCGTGGACGTGCGGCACATCCTGCACTTCAAGGAAAACCTCAGCGTGTTGCTGATTTCCGGGCTGTTCATTCTTCTCGCCGCACGGCTGGACTTGAACGCTTTGATTGGGCTCGGGCCGTTGGTGCTGATTCTGCTGCTGGTCATCCAGTTGATCGCCAGACCTTTGAACGTTGTGCTGAGCACCGCGGGGTCTAGCCTGAACTGGCGTGAGCGGGCATTGCTGTGCTGGATCGCCCCGCGCGGGATTGTCGCGGCGGCAGTGTCGGCGATTTTCGCGATTCGCCTGGATGAAGCCGGACATGAAGGTGCGCTGTTGCTGGTGCCACTGACCTTCGCGGTGATCATCGGCACCGTCGTACTGCAAAGCGCAACGGCGCGACCGTTGGCGCGTTTGCTCAACGTCGCGGAGCCGGCGCCCAGTGGTTTCCTGATCGTCGGCGCCAATGGGCCGGCCCGGGCTTTGGGCAAGTCGTTGCAACAATTGGGTAGCCGAGTGTTGCTGACCGATTCAAGCTGGGAAAATATTCGTGCAGCGCGCATGGAGGGTTTGCCGACGTACTTCGGTAATCCGGCTTCGCAGCATGCCGATGCGCATCTGGATCTGGTTGGCCTGGGGCATTTGCTGGCGCTGTCGCCGTCGGGCGAACTCAACACGCTGGCAGCCATGCGCTTTCGCCATGACTTCGGGCATCAGCGCCTGTTTGGCCTGGCCAGCGGTCAGGAAAGCCGTCGCAGCGACAAGCACCGCGCCAGTCTTGAGCATCGCGGCAATCAACTGGGCAGCGAGGCACTGACCTACGCCAAACTGGCCGGCCAGATGGGTCAGGGTGCCGAGCTGTATAGCACGACGCTGACGGACGGCTTTGGCTGGGAGGATTACCGTGCGCTGCATGGCAATCGCGCCACGTTGTTGTTCATGCGCGATGACAGCGGATGGGTGCATGTGGTGACGCCGGAGACCGCTTTGAAGCCGGGATCGGGGTGGACGCTGCTGGCGTTGATCCAGCCTTTAACCAGTGGCGCCTGACCTGACGCATGCGCGAGCAAGCCCGCTCCCACACAGGATCGAGGTCTCATGCGAGAACGGGCTTGCCCCACACCGGGTCGAGGTCTTCTGTGGGAGTGGGCTTGCTCGCGAATGGCACGACTCGGAGTTGGATCAGGCCGCAAACCCCGGCAGCACCGGCACCGGTCGCTTGTCATCATCGATGGCGACAAAGCTGAACTGCCCATGGATCGCCTTCTCGCGCCCGTCGCAGCTCATGCTTTCCACAAACACTTCCACCTCGACCTTGAGGCTGGTGTTACCGACCTTGATCACTCGCCCTACCAGTTCGACGATGGAACCGGCCGGGATTGCATGATTGAAGTCGATGCGGTCAGTAGACACCGTCACCAGCGGCAAACGGCAAAAACGCGTGGCGGTGATGAACGACACCTCGTCCATCCACGCCAGTGCGGTGCCGCCGAACAGGGTGTTGTGGTGGTTCGTGGTCGGCGGGAACACGGCTTTGGTTACACGGGTCACCGAGAGCTCGGTACGGCGTTCGATTTCCTGGTCACGGGGGGTCATGGTTATGGCCTGAACTAAAAATGCTGTGGATAAATTGCAGGCAACAAAAAAGCAGCCCGTAGGCTGCTTTTTTCTGCATCGGAAGCTGGACTTAAGCCAGTTTTTCCTTGATGCGAGCTGCTTTACCCGACAGGTCGCGCAGGTAGTACAGCTTGGCTTTACGTTCGTCACCGAGACGTTTAAAAGCCATGCTGTCGATGTGCGGTTAG
>NZ_JBIUWM010000110.1:0-974 GCF_044743445.1 Pseudomonas sp. NPDC087615
AGGTAAACCAGGAAAACCGCAAGGCCCAGCACCATGATCAGTTCGCGAGCGTCCATGCCGTGCAGGATCGAATCCGATTTGGACGGACCGAAGTAGGCACGGTGGATCATGATCAGCGAGTAGACCGAACCGAACACCAGACCGGACGTGGCAATCGCAGTGATCCATGGCGCACTGGCGAAGGTGCCGATCAGGATCAGGAACTCGCCGACGAAGTTACCGGTGCCCGGCAGACCCAACGAGGCGGCTGCGAAGAACAGGCTGATCGCCGGCAGGTAAGCGATACGCGACCACAGACCGCCCATCTCACGCATGTCACGAGTGTGCAGACGCTCGTACAACTGACCGCTGAGGATAAACAGTGCCGCCGCCGACACACCGTGCGCGAGCATCTGGATCACGGCACCTTGCAGGGCCAGTTGGCTACCGGAGTAGATGCCGATCAGTACGAAGCCCATGTGGGAAACGGACGAGAAGGCGATCAGACGCTTGATGTCGGTTTGTGCGAACGCCAGGAACGCACCGTAGAAGATCCCGATCAGACCGAGGGTCATGGCGATCGGCGCGAACTCGGCCGAGGCGTTCGGGAACAGCGGCAGGGCGAAACGCAACAGACCGTAAGCAGCGGTTTTCAGCAGGATACCGGCGAGGTCGACGGAACCCGCGGTCGGCGCCTGGGCGTGAGCGTCAGGCAACCAGGAGTGGAACGGTACGACAGGCAGCTTGACCGCGAAGGCGATGAAGAAACCGAGCATCAGAATGTACTCGGTGGTCATCGACATCTTGGTTTTCAACAGGTCGGCGTAGTTGAAAGTAATCACGCCAGTGTTGTTGAAGTTGACCAGCACCAGACCGAGGATCGCCACCAGCATGATCAGGCCAGACGCCTGAGTGAAGATGAAGAACTTGGTTGCGGCGTAGATCCGGGTTTTCTTGCCGTCCGAAGAACTGTGACCCCAGAGCGCGATGAGGAA
>NZ_JBIUWM010000110.1:984-1909 GCF_044743445.1 Pseudomonas sp. NPDC087615
CAGCATCATTTCCCAGAAGAAGAAGAACATGAACAGGTCGAGGGCGAGGAACACGCCGACAACACCGCCCAGGATCCACATCAGGTTCAGGTGGAAGAAGCCAACGTGACGTTGAATCTCTTTCCACGAGCACAGTACCGAGAGGATACCCAGCAGACCGGTCAGCAGGATCATCAACAGCGACAGGCCGTCGAGGGCCAGGTGCACGTTGATGCCGAAGCGCTGGATCCAGACATGCTTGAACTCAAGCGCCCAGGTCGGATCGGCGCCAGGCGCCGGTGCAAATGAATAATCACCATGGGCCCACAGCCAGAGGCCGAGGGCGAGTTCCAGGGTCATGGTCAACAGCGCAATCCAGCGGGGCAGGGTAGCGCCGAAGCGCTCACCCATCCAGCACAGCAGGCCGCCGATGAAGGGGATCAGGATTAGCCAAGGCAGAATCATGACGGGCTCGTTTCCTTTCGCAAATTCGCAAGGTTCATATCAGACCGCTACCAGCACGATGGCGCCAATAACCAGCACGGCACCAGCAGCCATCGAAGCAGCGTACCAACGCAGTTGACCGGTCTCGGTGCGGCTCAGGGCAGTGTGACCACCCTTGGCCATACGCGGAATCAGACCGATGGTCTGGTCGAGCGGGTCTTTGCGCAGTACGTGGCTGATCGCAAGGTAAGGCTTGACGAACAGTTTGTCGTAGATCCAGTCGAAGCCCCAGGCAGCGAACCACCAGGCCGAAAGGAAACGGCCGATGCCGCTGTTGGCGATTGCCGTCACGAAACGACGCTTGCCGAGAAACAGCAGGGCCGCCAGCAGGATACCGGCCAGGGCGATGGCGCCCGAGGCGATTTCCAGACTGTGCTTGGCTTCGCCACCGGCATGGCCAACGCTTTGCGGCAGTACGCCGTGCAGCGGTGGCACGATAATG
>NZ_JBIUWM010000110.1:1919-4638 GCF_044743445.1 Pseudomonas sp. NPDC087615
CACCGACAGTGGCAGCCAGTGAGCGATGCCGTGACCGGCGTGGGCTGCGGTCTTGGCTTCACCGTGGAACGCGATGAAGATCAGGCGGAAGGTGTACAGCGACGTCATGAACGCACCGACCAGACCGGCATACAGCAGACCGTGGTTGCCGCTGGCGAACGCTTCCCAAAGGATTTCGTCCTTGGAGTAGAAGCCTGCGGTGACCAGTGGCAGGGCGGACAACGCCGCGCCGCCGACGATGAAGCTGGCGTAGGCCAGTGGCAGTTTCTTCCACAGGCCGCCCATCTTGAAGATGTTCTGCTCGTGGTGGCAGGCAACGATCACCGCACCGGAAGCAAGGAACAGCAGGGCCTTGAAGAAGGCGTGGGTCATCAGGTGGAAAATCGCGCCATCCCATGCACCAACGCCCAGCGCCAGGAACATGTAGCCGATCTGGCTCATGGTCGAGTAGGCGAGGATACGTTTGATGTCGGTTTGTACCAGTGCGGCGAAACCTGCCAGCACCAGCGTCACACCGCCCACAATGCCGACCAGGTGCAGGATGTCCGGCGCCAGGGTGAACAGACCGTGGGTACGGGCGATCAGATAGACACCTGCCGTTACCATGGTTGCGGCGTGGATCAGTGCCGAAACCGGCGTCGGGCCAGCCATCGCGTCCGCGAGCCAGGTTTGCAGCGGCAGTTGTGCCGATTTACCGACCGCGCCACCCAGCAGCATCAGGGTCGCCAACGTGATCCAGAAATCGCCGACCTGGAATTTCTGCGGTGCCAGCACCAGCAGTTCCTGGATGTTCAACGTGCCCACTTGCTGGAACAGGATGAACAGGCCGATGGCCATGAACACGTCGCCGATCCGGGTCACGATGAAGGCTTTGAGTGCGGCGTTACCGTTGTTGCGGTTGCTGTAGTAGAAACCGATCAACAGGTACGAGCACAGGCCCACGCCTTCCCAGCCGAAGTACAGGAACAACAGGTTATCGCCCAGTACCAGGAACAGCATGCTGGCGATAAACAGGTTGGTGTACGAGAAGAAGCGCGAGTAACCCGCTTCACCGCGCATGTACCAGGAGGCGAACAGGTGGATCAGGAAACCTACGCCAACCACCACGCCGAGCATGGTGATCGACAGGCCGTCGATGTAAAGCGCGAAGTCAGGCTTGAAGCCTTCCACCGCCATCCACTGCCAAAGCACCAGGGTGTAGTGACCGCCTTCGGGAGGTGCGACGTTGAATTGCCAGATGACGTAGGCGGTGACAATCGCCGACAAGCCAATGGAACCCACGCCGATCAGCGCCGAGAGGTTTTCCGACCAGCGTCCACGAGAGAACGACAGCAGCAGGAACCCGATCAGAGGGAATACGAAAGTCAGAAAGATTAAGTTCATCCGCGCATCTCACTGGCAGCGTCGATATCGAGCGTGTGGAAGCGGCGATACAGTTGCAGCAGGATCGCCAGACCAATACTGGCCTCGGCGGCTGCAAGGCTGATCACCAGGATGAACATGATCTGTCCATCCGGCTGGCCCCAACGGGCGCCCGCAACGACGAACGCCAGTGCAGAGGCGTTCATCATCACTTCCAGACTCATCAACACGAACAAAATGTTGCGGCGGACCATCAGGCCGACCAGACCAAGGCAGAACAGGATGCCGGCGACGGCTAATCCATGTTCGAGAGGGATAGCAGGCATGTCTTACTCCTTCGCCTCGTTACGGCCCAAATGGAACGCCGTGACGGCTGCGGCGAGCAGCAGCATCGAGGCGAGTTCGACCACCAGCAGATACGGGCCGAACAGGCTGATGCCCACGGCTTTGGCGTCTACGGTGGTGTGGCCGATGGCCTGACCGCTCTGGTGAGCGAACAGCACATACAGCAGTTCGGCCAGCAGCAAGGCTGCGAGAATCACCGGCCCTGCCCAGATGCCGGGCTTGAGCCAGGTACGTTCTTGCTGAACCGAGGCCGGGCCCAGGTTCAGCATCATCACCACGAACACGAACAGCACCATGATGGCGCCGGCGTAGGCGATCACTTCCAGCACGCCGGCGAACGGGGCGCCGAGTGCGAAGAAGGTCATGGCCACGGCGATCAACGAAATGATCAGGTAGAGCAGGGCGTGCACAGGGTTGGTGTTGGTGATCACGCGAAGCGTGGACACAACAGCGATACCCGATGCGAAATAGAAAGCGAATTCCATCGTTCTTCCTTAAGGCAGCAAGCTCTTCACGTTGATCGGTTCGGCTTCGTTCTGCGCGCTGCCTTTGGGCTTGCCAGCGATTGCCATACCTGCAACACGATAGAAGTTGTAATCAGGGTTTTTGCCGGGGCCAGAGATCAAAAGATCTTCTTTCTCGTACACCAGGTCCTGACGTTTGAACTCGGCCATCTCGAAATCCGGCGTCAACTGGATTGCGGTGGTCGGACAGGCTTCCTCGCAGAGACCGCAGAAAATGCAGCGCGAGAAGTTGATACGGAAGAAGTCCGGGTACCAGCGACCGTCTTCGGTTTCAGCTTTCTGCAGCGAGATGCAACCGACCGGGCACGCCACGGCGCACAGGTTGCAGGCTACGCAACGCTCTTCGCCATCGGGGTCACGGGTCAGGACGATGCGGCCACGGTAGCGTGGCGGCAGGTAGACCTGCTCTTCCGGATATTGCAGGGTGTCGCGCTTGCGAAAGCCATGGCCTAAGACCAAGACCAGGCTTCGCAACTGCGTACCAGTAC
>NZ_JBIUWM010000111.1:0-4268 GCF_044743445.1 Pseudomonas sp. NPDC087615
TGCGCCTCCGATCTCTCGTCAGCGGGAGGCGAATTCTACAGCGTTACACGCTGCTGTCAACACCTCTTTTTCAACTTCTTTCTGGCTTCGATAACATGAAGCAACCCACTGCCGAAAACATCATAACTCATTGAATCTCAAGGAGTTTTCCGTTTCGACTGCGCCGGAAGTGGGGCGAATTATAGGCTTCCAGAATCTGCCGTCAACCGTTAATTTCGCTTTTCTTTCAGAATTTGCTTTCTAGCCAATAAACGCGGGACTCGACGAGCAACAGGAGGAACGCGCAGCAACAGAAGCAGAGCACCTATAAAAGCATAGACAGCCCACTCCTTGAGATCAGCCCGCACGATCCACAGCATATGCAGCAATCCCAGCCCCAGAATCAGGTACACCAGCCGATGTAACTTCTTCCATCGAACACCCAAACGGCGTTGACTGTAGCGATTGGAAGTCACCGCCAAAGCCAGCAATCCGAGGAATCCCAGCGTCCCGACAATAATGTACGGCCGCTTACGCAGCTCTACCCCTAGCTGGGACCAATCGAAACCCAGAATAAATGCCATGTAGCTACTTAGATGTAGAACCACATAGGCAAAACACCAAAGCCCCAACTGCCGACGAACTGCGATCCACCCCGCCCAACCGGTCAGCTTCTGCAAAGGCGTCATGCTCAAGGTGATCAGCAACAACACCAACGTACCAAGCCCTAACCGATCAACCAGCACCTTGCCGGGATCGGGACCAAGCAAATCCGCAAAAGCCTGATAGAACCAAAGCAAGGGCAAAACCGCCGCCGCCATGAAAACGCCTATACGCCAAAACGGGAATCGCATCAGTAGTTCTTCCGCAAATCGAGCCCTGTATATAAAGAAGCGACTTCATCCGCGTAGCCGTTGAACATCTGCGTATCGCGCACGTTCGGCTTGAACAGGCTATTGGGCAAGCGCCGCTCCCGAGCTTGCGTCCAACGCGGGTGATCAACCGTCGGGTTCACGTTCGCATAAAATCCATACTCATCGGCGGCGATACTTTGCCAGGTTGTCTTCGGCTGCTCACTGACCAGACTAATACGCACAATGGATTTAACACTCTTGAACCCATACTTCCATGGCACTACCAAGCGCAGTGGAGCACCGTTTTGATTGGGCAACTCACGGCCATACATGCCAACCGCCAGAATAGCCAAAGGATTCATCGCCTCATCCAGACGCAAACCTTCTACATAAGGCCAGTCGATCAGGGCAAAACCAGAGCGCTGCCCGGGCATGCTCTTGGGATCCTGTAGAGTTTCAAAGCGAATGTACTTGGCATTGGAGGTCGGCTCGACCTGTTTGAGCAACGCCGAAATAGGGAAACCGATCCACGGAATGACCATCGACCAAGCCTCAACACAGCGCAGACGATAGATGCGCTCCTCCAACTGATACGGCTTCATGAAGTCTTCGAGCGCGTAACGGCCGGGCTTAGCCACCTCCCCGTCAACGACCACACTCCACGGCTCGGTTTTCAGCGAGCCGGCATTTGCAGCCGGATCCCCCTTGTCGGTACCAAACTCATAGAAGTTGTTGTAATGGGTCGCGTCTTTGTAAGGCGTAATCGCCTCATCCTTGACGTTGACCGCTCCCCATTTAGTAGAAGGAAGCTTTTCAGCAAACCAGGCAGGCGCTTTACCCGCCTCGACATCAGCATAGCGAGCGGCATCGTCGGCACTCGCCCAGCGCGGCAGGCTACTGACGGCGATACCGGCAGCAGTGGCCCCAAGCAATTGGCGGCGAGAGAGGTAAATGGATTCAGGCGTGACATCCGACTCATGGCAGTCAGACGTTTGAGGGACTTTGATCAGCATGGCAACTCCGCAGCTTTGGAGGACAGATGCACCCATAGACTGCGGAGTATGCGGGAAATTACATCACTCGGCCTTTTTGTGCCGACGAAGATGCAACAGGTATTGCACTGGGCCGGACGCCGCATAAGCGAGGAAAACCAGCAGCAGAATGCGCGGTGGATCGCTGAAGACCACGGCAAACACCAGCACCACCGCGAGAATCGCCACGAAAGGCACGCGCCCTTTCAAGTCCAGCTCCTTGAAGCTGTTGTACTTGATGTTGCTGACCATCAGCATGCCGGCAGCCGCCACCATCAACGCGACCAGAAACGACATCTTCGAGCCCTGAATGCCGTAATCGCTGAACGCCCAGACAATGCCCGCCACCACGCCAGCGGCTGCCGGGCTGGCCAAACCGATGAAATAGCGTTTATCCGCGGTACCGACCTGGGTGTTGAAGCGCGCCAGACGCAAGGCCGCGCCCGCCACATAGATGAAGGCGACCATCCAGCCGACTTTGCCCATGTCGCCCAGCGCCCAGCCGAACGCCAGCAAGGCCGGCGCAACACCGAACGCAACCATGTCCGACAGCGAGTCGTACTCGGCACCGAACGCACTTTGCGTATTGGTCATGCGCGCGACACGACCATCAAGGCCGTCGAGCACCATGGCGACGAAAATGGCAATCGCTGCGAAGGCGAAATACTTGCTCGCGTTCACTGAATCGCCGGCGCTCAACGCAGCCTGGGCGCTCATCGAATTGATGATGGAATAAAAACCTGCGAACAGGTTTGCAGTGGTGAACAGGTTCGGCAGCAGATAGATACCACGATGCCGGACTTTACGACCTTCTGCGTCGTGCCCTTCTTCGATGTGTTCATCGATGGGCAGCAGGCTTTCGGCGTCAGAAGCCTTGTTCGGCTCTTCGGGACGTTCGCTCATGGACATTACCTTGCAACGGTTTGGAAAAAATCGACTGTGTCTGTGACGACGGTTCGGCCACAAACGATGCAGCTTTATACCAGAACCACCGCCTCAAACGAAAAAACGCGGCCGAGGCCGCGTTTTTCGTACAAGAGACGAGGACTTAGTTTTTGGCTTTGTCGACGATCTTGTTGGCACCGATCCACGGCATCATGGAGCGCAGTTGCTCGCCGATGATTTCGATACCGTGAGCGGCGTTGTTACGACGCTTGGCGGTCATCGAAGGGTAGCCGGTTGCGCCTTCGCTGATGAACATTTTGGCGTATTCGCCGTCCTGAATACGTTTCAGGGCGTTGCGCATGGCCTGACGGGATTCGGCGTTGATCACTTCAGGACCAGTCACGTACTCGCCGTACTCAGCGTTGTTGGAGATCGAGTAGTTCATGTTGGCGATACCGCCTTCGTACATGAGGTCAACGATCAGTTTCAGTTCGTGCAGGCACTCGAAGTAAGCCATTTCCGGCGCATAGCCAGCTTCAACCAGCGTTTCGAAACCGGCTTTCACCAGCTCAACGGTACCGCCGCACAGAACGGCTTGTTCGCCGAACAGGTCGGTTTCAGTCTCGTCCTTGAAGGTGGTTTCGATGATGCCGGTACGACCGCCACCCACACCAGCCGCGTAGGACAGCGCTACGTTTTTGGCGTTGCCCGAAGCGTCCTGGTAGATCGCGATCAGGTCAGGGATACCGCCGCCTTTCACGAATTCGGAACGTACGGTGTGGCCCGGAGCTTTCGGCGCGATCATGATCACGTCGAGGTCGGCACGCGGAACAACCTGGTTGTAGTGGATCGCGAAACCGTGGGAGAAGGCCAGAGTGGCGCCTTTCTTGATGTTCGGTTCGATTTCGTTTTTGTACAGGGAGGACTGGAACTCGTCCGGGGTCAGGATCATGACCAGGTCGGCAGCAGCAACAGCGGAAGCAACGTCGGTCACTTTCAGGCCGTGAGCTTCGGCTTTGGCAACAGTGGCCGAACCTTTACGCAGACCAACGGTAACGTCGACACCGGAGTCTTTCAGGTTGCACGCTTGAGCGTGGCCCTGGGAACCGTAACCGATGATGGCAACTTTCTTGCCCTGGATGATCGACAGGTCGCAGTCTTTTTCGTAATAAACTTTCATGAAATTCCCCTATATATCCTGGCCGTTCAGGCCATTCGCTAATTTGGTTAGATGCTGAGTACTTTGTCGCCGCGAGCAATACCGGTGACGCCGCTACGGACGGTTTCCAGAATCGATGCGGTGCCGATGGACTGAATGAAGCTGTCGAGCTTGTCGCTGGTACCGGTCAATTGAACGGTATACACGCTCGCGCTGACATCGACGATCTGTCCACGGTAAATATCGGTAGTGCGTTTGATCTCGGCGCGCTGGGCGCCAGTGGCCTTGACCTTGACCAGCATCAGCTCGCGCTCGATGTGAGCACTTTCCGTCAGGTACACCAGCTTGACCTCTTCGATC
>NZ_JBIUWM010000112.1:0-1306 GCF_044743445.1 Pseudomonas sp. NPDC087615
CACGTCGCGGAACTGATCTTTAGTCGCTCCCGCTTGCAAGAATTCACGATACGAATCCAGCTGGATGGCCAGGAGGTACGGCACATCCATGACGTCCGGCAACTTGCTAAGTCCTTGCGGATACGTTTTTTCTCAGTATATGAGTAAGCCATCAGCGTTCCCCAGCTTGGTCACCTGCTTGTTTGGCCCCTCCCGACGGGAGCAGCCAGAAAATCGTGCAAACCCCATGGTTTGCGCCACCACATCGGGTGGTTAAAGCACCTTTATCAGCACCGACCCAGTCGGCTGCCAATAACGGAAAAAGGCCGGTGGCAAGAGCCACCAGCCATCAGCCTGTCGCTTTACGCTCGGGCTGGAGGAGCAAAGTCGAAAATTATTTCAGTTCGACTTTAGCGCCTGCTTCTTCCAGCTTCTTCTTAGCGTCTTCAGCAGCTTCTTTCGAAACGCCTTCAGCTACAACCTGAGGAGCGCCGTCTACTTTCTCTTTGGCTTCTTTCAGGCCCAGACCGGTCAGTTCACGAACTGCCTTGATCACGTTAACCTTCTTCTCGCCAGCTTCCAGCAGAACAACGTTGAACTCGGTTTGCTCTTCAACAACAGCGGCAGCAGCAGCTGGACCAGCAGAAGCAGCAGCAGCAGTAACACCGAAGGTTTCTTCCATCGCTTTGATCAGCTCAACGATTTCCACTACGGATTTCTGGCCGATTGCTTCGATGATTTGTTCGTTAGTCAGAGACATGACTCAATTCCTGAATTGGGGGACGGCCTACGCGACCATCGAAATAAACAAAAAACGCGAGAAGTTGACGAGCCTTAGGCTGCAGCAGCTTCTTTCTGGTCGCGAATTGCCGCCAGAGTACGAGCCAATTTGCTGGTAGCGCCTTGAATCACGCTCATCAGCTGAGAAATTGCTTCGTCACGGGTCGGCAGAGTTGCCAGTACGTCGATCTGATTAGCTGCGAGGAACTTGCCCTCGAACGCAGCTGCCTTGATCTCGAACTTGTCCTGACCCTTGGCAAACTCTTTGAAAATACGGGCAGCAGCGCCCGGATGTTCGTTCGAGAATGCAATCAGGGTCGGGCCGGTGAACACGTCGTTGAGGACACTGTATTGAGTGTCAGCAACAGCGCGCTTGAGCAAGGTGTTACGTACAACACGTACGTAAACGCCAGCTTCACGAGCCTCTTTACGGAGTCCGGTCATTGCGCCTACTGTTACGCCACGTGCATCAACCACGACAGCGGACAGAGCGACTTTGGCAGCCTCGTTGACTTCAGCGACGATGGCCAAAGTCGCTCTGTCCGCT
>NZ_JBIUWM010000112.1:1316-2272 GCF_044743445.1 Pseudomonas sp. NPDC087615
TTCTTGTCTTCGAGATTAATTGCCACGGGTTTAACTCCTGCTTGTTACCGTTTCATTCGATCGAAACCGAATGTCGTTTTGGTGTCTGATTCGGTAAGGAACCGGGAGCACCATCTGCGTAGGCTTATGGTTTAAGACTTGCGTCGCCTACGGTCTTGGATAGCCCCCGCCAGGCAGGGACCCCAATCTTTCAATTGGCGCGATCAATCGCGCCAACCTGTGTCTTACGCGTCCAGCGAGCTCTGATCGATAACCAGACCTGGGCCCATAGTGGTGCTCAGGGTAACGCGCTTGACGTAAATACCTTTCGAGGAAGCTGGCTTGATACGCTTCAGATCAGCGATCAGAGCTTCAACGTTTTCCTTCAGCTTGACGGCGTCAAAGCCCATCTTGCCAACGGAAGTGTGGATGATGCCGTTTTTATCGGTGCGATAACGAACCTGACCAGCTTTAGCATTCTTAACCGCTGTAGCTACGTCTGGAGTTACGGTGCCGACTTTCGGGTTAGGCATCAGACCACGTGGACCAAGGATCTGGCCCAGTTGACCCACAACGCGCATGGCATCCGGGGATGCAATCACTACGTCATAGTTCAGGTCGCCGCCTTTCATTTCGGCAGCCAGATCGTCCATACCTACGCGGTCAGCGCCGGCGGCCAGAGCGGCTTCAGCAGCTGGACCTTGGGTGAACACAGCAACGCGAACGGTCTTGCCAGTGCCGTGTGGCAGCACAGTAGCGCTACGAACAACCTGGTCGGATTTACGCGGGTCTACACCCAGGTTTACAGCAACGTCAAACGACTCGCTGAACTTGACGGTCGACAGCTCAGCCAGCAGAGCAGCGGCGTCTACAATATTGTAGGCCTTGCCTGCTTCGATTTTGCCGGCGATAGCCTTTTGACGCTTGGTCAGCTTAGCCATTACACACCCTCCACGTTAAGGCCCATGCTACGAGCA
>NZ_JBIUWM010000112.1:2282-4238 GCF_044743445.1 Pseudomonas sp. NPDC087615
TAACGGTGTTCGGACGAGCGGAACCGCTGGTCAGACCGGCCGCCTTCTTCAGCAAAACCGAAGCAGGGGTGGATTTGGTTTCGAAAGTGAAGCTACGGTCGCTGTAAACAGTGATGATCACTGGAGTTGGCAGACCTGCTTCAAGACCCTGAGTACGGGCGTTGAAAGCCTTGCAGAACTCCATGATGTTCACGCCGTGCTGACCCAGAGCAGGACCAACAGGTGGACTTGGGTTAGCCTGAGCGGCCTTCACTTGTAGCTTGATGTAAGCGGTAATCTTCTTGGCCATGAGGCACTCCAATTACGGGTTCAAACGCCTCGAAAGGCTCCCCGGTTACTTGCGCGTTTATCCCAGTGACGACAAAACCCCACAGCCTAGGGCTGCGGGGTTGGGATGCTTGCCCAGCTAGACCTTTTCGACCTGACTGAACTCCAACTCTACCGGAGTAGAGCGACCGAAAATGAGCACCGCCACTTGGATCCGGCTCTTTTCGTAGTTAACTTCTTCAACAACACCATTGAAGTCAGCAAATGGCCCGTCATTGACTCGTACTGTCTCACCTGGCTCGAAGAGAGTCTTCGGCTTAGGCTTGTCGCTACCATCAGCAACACGACGCAGAATTGCTTCCGCCTCTTTATCAGTAATCGGCGCAGGCTTATCAGCAGTACCGCCGATGAAACCCATCACCCGAGGAGTATCCTTGACCAAGTGCCAAGTACCCTCGTTCATGTCCATCTGCACCAGCACATAGCCCGGAAAGAATTTACGCTCGCTTTTGCGCTTCTGGCCATTACGCATTTCAACCACTTCTTCAGTGGGAACCAGAATTTCGCCGAAGCCATCTTCCATGCCAGCCAGCTTTACTCGCTCAACGAGCGAGCGCATTACATGCTTCTCGTAACCCGAATAAGCATGCACAACGTACCAACGCTTAGCCACGGGACACCCTTAGCCGACAATCAAGGAAACAAGCCAACCGAGCAGGGAATCAAGCCCCCACAACAGCAACGCCATAACCAGAACAACAGCCACCACAATCAGGGTGGTCTGCGTGGTTTCTTGGCGAGTTGGCCACACGACTTTACGAATCTCGGTACGAGCTTCCTTAACCAGCACAAAGAAAAACTTGCCCTTCGCCGTCTGCAGGCCTACAAAGGCAGCTACAGCAGCAATGACAAGCAAAGCCAGTACACGGTACAGGATCGGCGAAGCAGCGTAATACTGATTGCCAACAACGCCTACAACCACCAAAGCGACTACTACAAGCCACTTGAGCAGATCGAAGCGAGAGCTTTGTGCTTCAGCCTTAGGAGTCATCTATGAAGATCCTGTGAAAAGAAAGCCAGACACACCGAGTGAATCTGGCAGGTCAGGAGGGAATCGAACCCCCAACCTACGGTTTTGGAGACCGTCGCTCTGCCAATTGAGCTACTGACCTAAAACAAAATCAGGCCGACCATTATGCCGGCCTGAAAAATACATTACAACCGATTATTCGATGATCTTTGCTACGACGCCAGCGCCTACGGTACGACCGCCTTCACGGATAGCAAAGCGCAGACCGTCTTCCATAGCGATGGTTTTGATCAAGGTGACAACCATTTTGATGTTGTCGCCTGGCATTACCATTTCTACGCCTTCCGGCAGCTCGCAGTTACCAGTTACGTCGGTAGTGCGGAAGTAGAACTGTGGACGGTAGCCTTTGAAGAACGGAGTGTGACGACCGCCTTCTTCCTTGCTCAGCACGTACACCTCAGCTTCGAACTTGGTGTGCGGCTTAACCGAACCCGGCTTAACCAGAACCTGCCCACGCTCAACGTCGTCGCGTTTGGTACCGCGCAGCAGAACGCCGCAGTTCTCGCCAGCACGACCTTCGTCGAGCAGCTTACGGAACATTTCAACACCGGTGCAGGTGGTGACGGTAGTGTCACGCTGACCAACGATTTCCAGTGGAT
>NZ_JBIUWM010000113.1:0-3433 GCF_044743445.1 Pseudomonas sp. NPDC087615
GCTGATCGGCCCGACAGGCTCTGGTAAAACCCTGCTGGCCGAAACACTGGCCCGCTTGCTGAACGTTCCGTTCACCATCGCTGACGCAACCACCCTCACCGAGGCGGGTTACGTAGGTGAAGATGTCGAGAACATCATTCAGAAGCTGCTGCAGAAGTGTGATTACGACGTAGAGAAGGCCCAGATGGGTATTGTCTATATCGACGAAATCGACAAGATTTCCCGCAAGTCCGACAACCCGTCGATCACCCGGGACGTTTCCGGTGAAGGCGTGCAGCAGGCCTTGCTCAAGTTGATCGAAGGCACGGTCGCTTCCGTACCGCCGCAAGGTGGCCGCAAGCACCCGCAGCAGGAATTCCTGCAGGTCGACACCCGTAACATTTTGTTCATCTGCGGTGGTGCGTTCTCGGGTCTCGAGAAGGTTATCCAGAATCGTTCCACCAAAGGTGGCATCGGTTTCAATGCAGAAGTTCGCAGCAAGGAAGAGGGCAAGAAAGTCGGCGAGTCCCTGCGTGAAGTCGAGCCTGACGATCTGGTCAAGTTCGGTCTGATCCCGGAATTCGTCGGTCGTCTGCCAGTCCTTGCGACACTGGACGAGCTGGACGAGGCTGCGCTGATGCAGATCCTCACCGAGCCGAAAAACGCTCTGACCAAGCAGTATGCAAAGCTGTTCGAGATGGAAGGCGTGGATCTGGAGTTCCGCTCCGACGCGCTGAAATCGGTCGCCAAGCGTGCCCTGGAACGTAAAACCGGTGCCCGTGGCCTGCGTTCGATTCTCGAAGGTGTGCTGCTTGATACGATGTACGAAATCCCCTCGCAGTCCGAGGTGAGCAAAGTCGTCATCGATGAGAGTGTGATCGAAGGCAAGTCCAAGCCACTGTATATCTACGAGAACAGTGAGCCGACTGCCAAGGCAGCACCGGACGCTTAAGCGTCTACGCTGCCGGAACAAAGAAGGGGCCTTCGGGCCTCTTTTTTTTTAGTCGTTTTTTACATCCGCTTTGCGCTTGTTTTTTTTCAAGGCAGCCCCCATCTTGGTTTCAAGCTTAATTCCATCTGATTACGGCCATATGGCCGCCGTAGAGGCGAAATCATGAAGACAACCATCGAATTGCCTCTCCTGCCATTGCGTGATGTCGTCGTTTATCCGCACATGGTTATCCCGCTGTTCGTGGGGCGCGAGAAATCCATCGAAGCCCTCGAGGCAGCGATGACGGGCGACAAGCAGATTTTGCTGCTGGCCCAGAGAAACCCGGCTGATGATGATCCCGGTGAAGACGCTCTCTATCGCGTAGGTACCATTGCCACTGTTCTACAGCTGCTCAAGCTGCCTGACGGCACCGTCAAGGTTCTGGTCGAGGGTGAGCAGCGCGGTACCGTTGAGCGCTTCAGCGAAGTCGACGGCCACTGTCGTGCCGAAGTCTCCTTGATTGAAGAAGTCGACGCTGCCGAGCGCGAGTCCGAAGTGTTCGTGCGTACACTGCTGTCTCAGTTCGAACAATATGTGCAGTTGGGCAAAAAAGTCCCCGCGGAAGTCCTGTCGTCGCTCAACAGCATCGAAGAACCGGGCCGTCTGGTCGATACCATGGCCGCCCACATGGCGCTGAAAATCGAGCAGAAGCAGGAAATCCTCGAAATCATCGATTTGTCGGCCCGGGTTGAGCACGTCTTGGCGTTGCTGGACGCCGAGATTGACCTGCTGCAAGTCGAAAAACGCATTCGCGGTCGCGTTAAAAAGCAGATGGAGCGCAGTCAGCGTGAGTACTACCTGAATGAGCAGATGAAGGCCATTCAGAAGGAACTCGGCGACAGCGACGAAGGCCACAACGAAATCGAAGACCTGAAAAAGCGCATCGACGCTGCCGGTCTGCCGAAAGACGCCTTGGCCAAAGCCACTGCCGAGTTGAACAAGCTCAAGCAAATGTCGCCGATGTCCGCAGAGGCCACTGTGGTGCGATCGTACATCGACTGGTTGGTGCAGGTGCCGTGGAAGGCCCAGAGCAAAGTGCGCCTGGACCTTGCTCGCGCAGAAGACATTCTCGATGCTGATCACTACGGTCTCGAAGAGGTCAAGGAGCGCATCCTTGAATACCTCGCCGTACAAAAACGCGTGAAGAAAATCCGTGGCCCGGTGTTGTGCCTGGTCGGTCCTCCAGGCGTGGGTAAAACTTCGCTGGCGGAGTCGATTGCCCACGCCACAAACCGTAAATTCGTCCGCATGGCCTTGGGTGGCGTGCGTGATGAAGCGGAAATTCGAGGTCACCGCCGGACTTACATCGGTTCGATGCCCGGAAGATTGATTCAAAAGATGACAAAGGTAGGCGTCCGTAACCCGCTCTTCCTGCTCGATGAAATCGACAAAATGGGCAGCGACATGCGTGGCGATCCAGCATCGGCGTTGCTGGAAGTGCTCGATCCCGAGCAGAACCACAACTTCAACGACCACTATCTGGAAGTCGATTACGACCTCTCGGATGTGATGTTCCTGTGCACCTCCAACTCGATGAACATCCCGCCGGCGCTGCTGGACCGGATGGAAGTCATCCGTCTGCCGGGCTACACCGAAGACGAGAAGATCAACATTGCGGTCAAATACCTGTCGCCAAAGCAGATCACTGCCAATGGTCTGAAGAAAGGCGAGCTGGAATTCGACGAAGAGGCGATCCGCGACATCATCCGCTACTACACCCGTGAAGCCGGTGTGCGTGGCCTTGAACGTCAGATCGCCAAGGTCTGCCGCAAGGCCGTTAAAGAGCACGCGATGGAAAAACGCTTCTCGGTGAAAGTGACAGCAGACTTGCTGGAACACTTCCTCGGTGTGCGCAAATTCCGCTACGGTCTGGCCGAGCAGCAGGATCAGATCGGTCAGGTTACTGGCCTTGCCTGGACTCAGGTGGGGGGCGAATTGCTAACCATTGAAGCCGCTGTTGTGCCAGGTAAAGGCCAGTTGATCAAGACTGGTTCGCTGGGCGATGTAATGGTCGAATCGATCACTGCTGCCCTGACCGTGGTGCGCAGCCGTGCGAAGAGTCTAGGCATTCCTTTGGACTTCCACGAGAAGCGCGACACACACATCCACATGCCGGAAGGGGCGACCCCGAAAGATGGACCGAGCGCGGGTGTAGGCATGTGCACGGCATTGGTTTCGGCCTTGACCGGCATTCCGGTGCGCGCTGATGTCGCCATGACCGGCGAAATCACTTTGCGTGGTCAAGTGCTGGCCATTGGTGGTCTGAAGGAAAAACTGCTTGCGGCGCACCGCGGCGGAATCAAGATTGTGATTATTCCGGAAGAGAATGTGCGCGATCTGAAGGAGATTCCTGACAATATCAAGCAGGATCTGCAGATTAAACCGGTTAAATGGATTGACGAGGTCCTGCAAATTGCGCTGCAATACGCGCCTGAGCCCTTGCCGGATGTGGCTCCGGAGATA
>NZ_JBIUWM010000113.1:3443-4190 GCF_044743445.1 Pseudomonas sp. NPDC087615
CCAATGACGAAAAACGTGATTCTGACTCTAAGTAAAGAATTAGCACGCATTAATACGTTTTTGCTTGGGTGGCTTCCTTGACAGCTTTTTAGAGCCCTTGTTATAAAGCGGCTCTTAAGTGTCTGTAGGCCATTCAGCACACGTTTTTGCTTTCACCAAAAAACTTAGAATCATCTCAAAATAGATATAAGGGGACTTAGAGTGAACAAGTCGGAACTGATTGATGCTATCGCTGCATCCGCTGATATCCCGAAAGCTGCTGCTGGCCGTGCGCTGGACGCAGTAATCGAATCCGTCACTGGCGCTCTCAAGGCTGGCGACTCCGTTGTTCTGGTTGGTTTCGGTACTTTCTCCGTGACTGATCGTCCGGCTCGCGTTGGTCGTAACCCACAGACCGGCAAGACGCTGCAGATCGCAGCGGCCAAAAAACCAGGTTTCAAAGCCGGTAAAGCACTGAAAGAAGCTGTTAACTAAGTTTTCAGGTTTTTACCTATCCGGGTCGGGGTCATGCCTGACCTGGCAGCGGAGCGGTAGAGCAGGTCGCTGAAACAGCTGCCTGTAACGCCGGGATCGAGGGTTCGAGCCCTGTCCGCTCCGCCAGTTACGAGAAGGCGCATCCTCGGATGCGCCTTTCTTCTATCCGGATTCTACCCACGCTCCACGGTTGCCTAATTTAGAAGTTCAACCCGTTCTGGGGGACGCATGATTCAGAATATCAGTGACAATTCACAAGTCTGGATTGCCCAG
>NZ_JBIUWM010000114.1:0-4120 GCF_044743445.1 Pseudomonas sp. NPDC087615
CGATACAACCGGGTGAACTCGAACGGCAGCAAGCCATCGAGCGTGCCATCGGTGAGGGTCAGCAGTTCTTCGCCGGTGACCATCGATACGGGGCAGCCGTTGGTGCAGGTCGACGGCACACAATCGGCGCTGTCACCGTTGGGGTTTTTTGCCTGATTAGGAGCGTCGTCGTGATGTTCGTCTTTCTTCAACAAGGCGTTGCGCCTGGCATTCCAGCGCAGTTGCATCCGGCCTTTTTTCACCCCGGCGGCGATACCGCGCGCGGCGACGGTTTTGTATTGATCAACGTACTTGATGAAGCCGTTGACAATGCCAAACAACGCCTTCACCAATCGCTTCACTGCCGACAGCAACTGAACCGCGCGATCCGCCAGACGCAGCGTCAGATACGCGATCCCTGCGCCACCGCTGGCGAAAGTCAACACAACGCTGATCAGCACATCGATCAGCAACTGCACGATCATCATCGACGCCGCTTCCGCGGTTTTGCCGGCGAGTTCACTGGGCGGCAGCATTTCCAGCCAAAGACTCGCGGTGCGCAGCAGCAAGCACAGCGCCGCCTCGTCACTGACCAGCAATTGAAGCTGTGCCATGACTTTGGGAGCCGTTGCAGCCAGATTGATCAGATCAGTCGCACCATTGCCTAACCGCCCCACAAAGGCGCCCGGATCCTGAAGGATCTCCGACAGCAATCCGATGCTGTCCCACACACCCTCGATCGCCGCCCAGCTCCCGGCCAACATGCCGTTGCCTGCCGCCGTCGCCACCGACTGCGACCACTGCGGCTTGAAACCCTGCCACTCGCTGCGCAGCCAGCCATCCAGCTCGCCAGTCAAACCGTCATAGGACTTGAACAGCGCCTCGACCTGCTCTGGGGTGACTTCGCTGTGTACATGCACGCGATAGAACTTGCCCGGTGTTCCCTTGAATTTGCCTTTACCTTCGGCATCCAGGGTGATGGGCGTCGTTTCGCCACCGTCCATGGCCATCACATCGACCACAATGTTGCCCAGCGGGATGTCGTACACCGACTCGAACTTGCTCTCGATCAGCATCAGCCCGCCCTTCGGGCACTGGACGACGCCGGAGAAAAACTCGTTGTCGCTGCTGCTGACGGCAGTACTGCGGTCGCCTAAGCGGATGACCCGCTCCATACCCATCAGGGACGGCAGATCCATGGCATGGCTGACGGTGTCGGCCGCACGGCTGGCCCAGTGCTTGAGCTGCTCGCGATAAAGACTGAGGGTGTCGGGAAAGCTGTCGAGTGCTTGCTCGATACGGGTGATGGCTTCCATCAACGCACGCTTGAGTGCGAGATAAACTGAATGACCGGGTCGAACATGAGCGTTCCCTCGCGCAGAAATTAGGCGCGAGGACTTTGCGGGGGATCACTCAAGAAATAAGTCAGGCGAGTAGGCAATTACTGTAGGAGAAGTCTGCAATAAAGCTTTTGATGCCAAGCCAATAAGCGAAAACGCAAACGGGGCGTGAGTTTTCCTCACGCCCCGTTTAATGATCAGACACAAATGGATTTACTGCGTTGAATCCCTAGCACCCAGCTCTTTCAATTTCAGCTCGGCCAATGGATGCCCGGCCTTGGCGGCCATACCCCACCAGCGTGCGGCTTCAGCAGGATCCGGGGCTTTGCTCGCGGTACCCGCGAAACTGATGACGCCGACTTGATAGGCCGCTTTGCCATCGCCAGCCAGTGCCGCCAGACGCAACAACCGCACGCCCTCCTCACGCGCTGCCAACCCCACGCCGCGAAAGGTCAGGATGTGTCCGTAGAAGCTTTGCGCACCGACATCGCCAAGGTTGGCCATGCGCGCAAACTGGCCTTCAAGCCAGCGCCAGCCACGCGGCTGGCGAACAAACCACGACCAGTGAAACAGCCTACGCGCCAACCAGTAACTTGCCTGCGCCTTGAGTCGTAAAAACACTCAAGCCTCCGCCGATTCCGGGTACTCGTATTCGAACACCCTGACCACTTCCGATGCATGCCAGGACGCCGCCGCAACGCCATCGGACGGCCCGGAAAACCGCCCAAGACGTTCGACACATTCAAAAAAACCGGTACGCGGCAAACGACTGGCGCCTTGGCTGATGACGAGCGAACTGCGCAGCGGTTGTTCGGCCTTGGCATCCAGTGCCGCGAGATGTTCAAGTGCAGCGGTCAAGGTTTGCATTGCCGGCGTCGGCAATTGCAAACGCTCGAGCAAAGCCCGATAAGTCAGAAGATGGCGCTGTCGGCGCGCCTGATCAAGTTCCCCCAGCAATCCGTCCCAATGTTGACGACTGATGCGTACGCTCACGATTCATCCCTCCACCCGGGCACCGTCAGTTCCCAGGCCAGGCTGCGGCGAATCGCGGCGTCGGGTTGACGCTCACCACTTTCAATCATGGCCAGGTAAGACGGGCTGATGCCTACCGTGCGGGCCAACGCCTCAATGGCGATGCCCTTCCCTTCGCGCAAACTGCGTAGTTGATCCAGACCTGGAAGAATCGGGTCTGGCGACGCCGCGAGCGGTGCTTGAGCATGCCGCGGCGGTGCTTCGTTGATGCCTGCTGCTTTCAGTAGAGCCTGATACTGAGCCCATGGCAAAACCGCATATTCGGGTTCGCCATCGCGTGCAATTATCTGAATATCCATGACTACCCCGTAGGACAACAACACTTAGCGAGTCGGCACTTTTCCCTAGAAGTGTAATCCTAACAGCGGCTAAGGTCGCGGGGGGGATCTATCTGAAAGCGGCCTTCGTGAATCAGGGCTTTTTCGGGCCCTGAAGTTGAAGTTGCTGGGGGGTATCGGGCAGACGCTCGACCACCGCGAGTTTTTCCGGTTGCTGGCGCTTGCGCCAGAAGCGGAAAGCCGTCAGTTCATCGTCGAGGGTTTTCATCAGCCAGGCGAGGACGGCGATGTCGTCGAGCATACCGAATACCGGGATGAAATCCGGTATGGCATCGACCGGACTGAGGAAGTACATCAACCCCGCCACTACCGAAATCAACGCTTTCGGGCTGATCGCGCGGTACTCACCGCGCCAATAGGCCAGGCACAATGCCTGGAGCAAACGCAGATCGTCCTTGAGTTTGCCGAGCCGATTACCTTGTGCGGCGCCTTTGCTGGCGACGGCAAACAATAAGGTCGGCAGGCGACCGCGAGCCAGCAGGCGGCCGGCCAAGGGCAGGAATCGAGCGAAATTCCACGGAGCTTTCATCTATTCCTCCCGTTGAAATGTTATCCACACAAATTGTGGATAACCTTGTGAACAGAGCTGCATTTCAACGCTGAAAGCCCCGTTTTATAAGGGCTGCGCTCAGATCGGGCGTTTTTTACTCACATAAAAAACCCCAATATTTCATTGACTTGGCAGCTCAGGGCGTCTAGTGCGGGCAGCCTCAAAGCTATGACTGTCATGACCGGCATCGGTTCGCTCTGTTTACCTTTGCCATCCTACAGATGCAACAACGCCCCGCATAAGCGAGGCGTTGTTGTTGAAACCGATGCTGATTACTTTGCAGCAGCGTCTTCTTTGGCTGGATCCTTGATGGCCAGCAGTTCCAGGTCGAACACCAGAACCGAGTTGGCCGGGATTGCCGGGCTTGGCGACTGTGCGCCATAAGCCAGATCGCTAGGGATGTACAGTTTGTACTTCTCGCCAACGTGCATCAGTTGCAGACCTTCAACCCAACCCGGAATCACGCCGCTCACCGGCAGGTCAATCGGGCTACCGCGCTCGACGGAGCTGTCGAATACGGTGCCGTTGGTCAGCTTGCCGGTGTAGTGAACAGTCACGACGTCGGTAGGCTTAGGCTGTGGGCCGTCGGCTTTCTTGACGACTTCGTACTGCAGACCGGAAGCGGTGGTGGTCACGCCGGCCTTCTTGCCGTTTTCCTCGAGGAATTTCTTGCCGGCGGCTGCCGACTCTTCGCTCATCTTGGCCATGCGCTCTTCAGCACGCTTTTGCAGCGCGGCGAAGGCTTCGACCAGTTCTTCGTCTTTCAGCTTCTGTTCTTTCTTGCCGACGGCATCTTCGATGCCCTGGGCTACCGCTTTGGAGTCCAGATCATCCATGCCTTCCTGAGCAAGGCTCTTGCCCATGTTCAGGCCGATACCGTA
>NZ_JBIUWM010000115.1:0-3919 GCF_044743445.1 Pseudomonas sp. NPDC087615
AGAGTCTCTTCAAATCGGCCAGCAGCAGTTCACCTTGAAGGGTGGTGCCACGGTCAGCCAATTTGCGCGGGTCAACGTGAGGTGGAATCGGGTCATTCAACATAGGCGCAGCATTATAGGGATGCACCCACCCATGTCAAAGGAAATTGTGCCCTGTCCGTCACTTGCGCGCCTCCGCTAGAATCCACACCTGCCTCAGGAGACGCGAATGCTGCCTTTATTACTCGCTTCAAGCTCGACTTATCGCCGCGAATTACTTGCCCGCCTGCACTTGCCGTTCACCTGCACTTCGCCGGATATCGACGAAAGCCACCGCCCCGGCGAGCCGGCGATCGAACTGGTCAAACGCCTCGCCGAACAAAAAGCCCGAGCACTGGCCCACAACCACCCCGCTCATCTGATTATCGGCTCCGATCAAGTCGCCGTGCTCGGCGAGCAGATCATCGGCAAGCCGCACACCTTCGAGAAAGCCTGCGAGCAACTGATGGCTGCCAGCGGCGCTAGCGTGACCTTCCTCACCGGCCTCGCCCTGCTCAACAGCCAGACCGGCCAATGCCAGGTCGACTGCGTGCCGTTCACCGTACATATGCGGCAACTCGATCAGGCGCGCATCGAGCGTTACCTGCGCATCGAGCAACCCTACGACTGCGCTGGCAGCTTCAAGGCCGAAGGCCTGGGCGTGAGCCTGTTCAAGTCCACCGAAGGCCCGGACGCCACCAGCCTGATCGGCTTACCACTGATTCGCCTGATCGACATGCTGCTGACTGAGGGAATGCAGATCCCTTAAAGCAAAAGATCGCAGCCTTCGACAGCTCCTACACCGATATCCATAGGAACTGCCGCAGACTGCGATCTTTTGATCTTTAAAACAACTCAGCGCAACGAAGGCCCGTGGAAACCCATCCACATTGCCAACTGCTCAGCAACGCTTGCACCGAGCTTCTTCGAGAAGCGATCGAACGGCGATTCCTGAACAGTGAAGTCAACCAGTTCTTTCTCACCGATCACGTCACGCGCCACCGAACTGGCGTTACCCAAGCCATCGATCAAGCCCAATGGCAGCGCCTGCTCACCCGACCAGACCAGCCCGGAGAACAGCTCCGGATGCTCTTTATCCTTCAGGCGATCGCCGCGCCCTTGCTTGACGCTGTTGATGAACTGCTTGTGCGTGGTATCCAGCACACTTTGCCAGAACGCAGTTTCTTCAGGTTTCTGCGGCTGGAACGGGTCAAGGAACGACTTGTGCTCGCCCGAGGTGTAGGTGCGACGCTCAACACCCAGTTTCTCCATGGTGCCAACAAAACCGTATCCGGCAGCGGTCACACCAATGGAACCCACCAGACTCGCCTTGTCGGCATAGATCTGATCCGCCGCACTGGCAATGTAGTAGGCTCCGGATGCACCGAGATCGGAAATCACCGCGTACAGCTTGGTATCCGGGTGCAGACCGCGCAGGCGCTTGATCTCGTCATAGACATATCCCGACTGCACCGGACTACCGCCAGGACTGTTGATACGCAGGATGACACCCTTGACCTTCTTGTCTTCGAACGCTGCGCGCAAGGCGCCGACAATGTTGTCAGCACTGGCCGACTCCTTATCGGCGATCACGCCGGTAACATCGATCAGCGCGGTGTAGTTCGTGCTGCGTGCGGCGCTCTTTTCCATGTCCATCAGCGGCGTGAACAGGATCAGCGCAACGAACAGATAAACAAACGTCAGAAGTTTGAAGAAAATCCCCCAACGCCGCGAGCGCCGCTGCTCCTGCACACCGGCGAGCAGAGTCTTTTCCAACAGCTTCCAGCTCTTCTCGTCACCGCCGTCGGCACTTGCCTTGGCCGGTGCCTTCCATTCGTCGGTCATGCGATTCACCCCAGCAAAAACGTATTAGGCCCGCTGCCCCAGCCAGGCATGTAATTCGGAAAAACGATCGATCGACAGACGCGGCTCATACTGCTGCAGTGATTCAATCGATTGCGCGCCATAACTGACCGCCACCGACACCATCCCCGCGTTACGCGCCATTAATAGATCGAAGGACGAATCCCCCACCATCAGCGCCTGCTCCGCACGCACACCGCAATGAGCAAGAATCTGCTCCAGCATCAGAGGGTGCGGTTTGCTCGCAGTTTCATCGGCAGCACGGGTAATGTCGAAATACTCTTCCCAGCCATTAGCCTTGAGCACCCGATCCAGTCCGCGACGATTCTTGCCGGTCGCGATTGCCAGGTGATAACCCTGCTCGCGAAAGGATGCCATCGACTCGACGACACCCTCGAACAACGGCGAAGGCACGGCTTCTGCAGCGATGTAGTGATCCGCGTAATACTCGCGGAACGCAACCATTTCGGCATCGCTGATCTCGGGATACAACGTGCGAATCGCCTCAGGCAACCCCAGGCCGATGATGCCCTTGACGGCAAAGTCATCGCGCAACTCGAAACCGGACCGCCCGGACGCGGAATGCATCGCCTCGACAATCCGACCAATGGAATCGGCCAGCGTACCGTCCCAATCGAAAATCAGCAGTTTGTAATCAGGGTGCGGCACTCAGGCGCTCCACAGTCTTGGCCCACATTTCATCGACCGGGGCCTGCAAGGTCAGCTTGCCACCATCAGGCAGCGGCACGGTTAGCATGTAAGCGTGCAGAAAAAGGCGCTTGCCGCCCAGATCGCGGATTTCCTTGGTGAAATCGTCATCGCCGTACTTGCTGTCGCCAGCAATGCAATGCCCGGCGTGCAGGGTGTGGACGCGAATCTGGTGGGTACGACCGGTAACAGGCTTGGCCTCGACCATGGTGGCGAAATCGCCGAAGCGGCGCAGCACCTTGAACACAGTCAGGGCTTCTTTGCCCTCGTCGTTGACTTCAACCATGCGCTCACCGGAACGCAGGTTGCTCTTGAGCAATGGCGCACTGACCTGCTTGATAGAGGTCGCCCAATTACCACGAACCAGCGCCATGTAGCGCTTGTCGACACCATCGCCACGCAATTTTTCGTGCAAGTGACGCAGCATGCTGCGTTTCTTGGCAATCATCAGCAAGCCGGAAGTGTCACGATCGAGACGATGTACCAGTTCCAGTTCCTTTGTATCGGGACGCAACTGACGAAAGGCTTCGATCACGCCGAAATTCAGACCGCTGCCACCGTGAACCGCAATGCCGGCGGGCTTGTTGATCACGATCAGAGCTTTGTCTTCGTAGACGATCGATGCTTCCAGACGCTGCAACAGTCCTTGGGCCAAAGGCACCGGCTCATCACGCTCCGGCACGCGAACCGGCGGCACGCGCACGATATCGCCGGCCTGCAGCTTGTATTCAGGCTTGATCCGCCCCTTGTTCACGCGCACTTCGCCTTTACGCAAAATGCGGTAAATCAAGGTCTTGGGCACGCCTTTGAGCCGGGCGAGGAGAAAGTTATCGATTCGTTGGCCGGCATACTCCGGCGAGACTTCAAGCAATTGAACGCCTGGAGTCGAAGGGGCAGTAGTTGTCATGCCGCGGATGATAACAATTTTTATGGAATTGAAGCACTTAATCATTGCTGCTATAGTCGCGAACGCCGCCAAAAGCGGCCTGGGCAGCGGAACCACGGTCAAAAACCGGCCCTGACCAACGCAATTCACCAGGACGCGAGGCCGTCCTACGGGGCTTTCGCTACGTAACGGTGGAGTTTGCAGTTGTAACAAGCGCAGGTGACATGAGGCCTGAATTACACCGCCGAACAGAGTTTTTACTCGCCCGGCAGGCAGATATTCACGGCCAGTTCACAAAGTGCAGTCAGCTGCGAATGACCCCGAGCGAACGCTTCGGAAACATCGCCTAAATTAGCCATGATGCGTGACCTCCCCTTTCGGGGGGGTGGGGGGGGGGGGGGCCGCGGGGGGGGGGGGGGGGGGGGGCGCGCCCCGGGGGAGGGT
>NZ_JBIUWM010000116.1:0-3910 GCF_044743445.1 Pseudomonas sp. NPDC087615
CTACGACTCGCTGATCGGCAAGCTGATCACTTACGGCGCCACCCGCGACGAAGCCATGGCCCGCATGCGCAATGCCCTGGACGAAATCGTGGTTGACGGGATCAAGACCAACATCCCGCTGCACCGTGATCTGGTGCGTGACGAAGGTTTCTGCAAAGGGGGCGTGAACATTCACTACCTCGAGCACAAGCTGGCAGGCGAGAAGCACTAAGCTTCAGCCCGCACCTGACAGAGCCGCCTTCGGGCGGCTTTGTTGTTTCTACAGTTCTCAAATACCCCTTGTGGGAGCGGGCCTGCTCGCGAAAGCGGTGTATCAGATACGTTTATTTGTCTGGCACACCGCTTTCGCGAGCAAGCCCGCACCCACAGGGTGCAATGCCGCTCCCACAAAACCTGCGCGCTCGCGTAAACTTGCGCGCTTCTCGCTGGCCGCTAGGCTGCAATCATATTTTTTCAAAGGTGCCCGCCATGCCTTGGCTGCAAGTACGTCTGGCCATCAGCCCGGAACAAGCCGAAACCTACGAAGACGCGTTCCTTGAAGTCGGCGCCGTATCGGTGACCTTCATGGACGCCGAAGATCAGCCGATCTTCGAGCCGGAACTCAACACCACCCCGCTGTGGGCGCACACGCACCTGCTGGCCCTGTTCGAGGGCGGCACCGAACCCGCACCGGTACTGGCCCACCTGGAACTGCTGACCGGCAGCCCGCTGCCGGAGCATCACAGCGAAGTCATCGAAGACCAGGACTGGGAACGCAGCTGGATGGACGGTTTCCAGCCGATGCGCTTCGGTCAGCGCCTGTGGATCGTACCGAGTTGGCATGCCGCGCCCGAGCCTGACGCAGTCAATCTGCTGCTGGACCCGGGCCTGGCCTTCGGCACCGGCACCCACCCGACCACCGCGCTGTGCCTGGAATGGCTCGACGGCCAAAACCTGAAAGACTGCAACATGCTGGATTTCGGCTGCGGCTCGGGGATTCTGGCCATCGCCGCCCTGCTGCTCGGTGCGAAAGAAGCCGTCGGTACCGACATCGACGTGCAGGCACTGGAAGCCTCGCGTGACAACGCCGGGCGCAACAACATCGCCGAAGAGCTGTTCCCGCTGTACCTGCCGGAAGATCTGCCGCAGGTCAAAGCTGACGTGCTGGTCGCCAACATCCTCGCCGGCCCGCTGGTTTCGCTGGCCCCGCAACTGTCCAGCCTGGTCAAGTCCGGCGGGCGTCTGGCGCTGTCGGGCATTCTTGCCGAACAAGGCGATGAGGTCGCTGCCGCGTATGCTCAGGACTTCGACCTCGACCCGATCGCCAATCGCGATGGCTGGGTGCGCATCACCGGACGTCGGCGCTAGAATGGCCGCCTGCATAATCCGGATCGCCGCATGACCGACAGCTTCGTCACCCAGTGTCCGCATTGCCAAACCAGTTTCCGTGTCAGCCATGCCCAATTGAGCGTGGCCCGCGGGGTGGTTCGCTGCGGCGCCTGCCTGCAAGTATTCAATGCCGCCAAACAGCTGCTTGAGCAACACGCCGGCAAGGACGCGGTGGCGCCGGCCGCACCGCCGATTGAGGCGCTCTCCGCCGAAGAGCTACCGGCTATCGAGCCATCAGCCATCGTCGAACCGCCCACGCCGCGTGCCATCAGCCAAAAGCAGTGGAGCGCCTCGGAACTGGATCTCGACAGCCTGGATCTGGACGAAGAACTCGCCCGCCTCGAACAACGGGAAATTCAGCCAGCCACCGAACTCGGTCGCCCGCGCGAAGACGCCCTGATCGCCCGCCGCGACAGTCCTGAGCCGGAAGAGTCGGCATGGCCCGACAGCCTGTTCAGCGCACCTGCTGATGAGCGAACGCCGGAACCCGAGGCAGAAACGGATATCGTCGACATCGAGCCAGTCAAATCGGCGCGGACCGAGCCATCGCTGTCGTTGGAACCGGTGGAGCTGGATGACGAACCCGCGATCCCGCAACTGCGTCTGCACGATCCAATCGATCCGAACGCCCGCCGCGAACGCCGGTCCGCCAGTCACGAAGCCGATGACGACGATCTGCCATTGATCGAACCGCAGCGCAAAAAGCGCGAGCGCGCCGAAGCCCTGCAAGACCTGACCGATGACCCGCTGCAACTGGACTGGCAGAAACGCCGGTCACCGTGGGGCCGCCGCTTGCTATGGATGCTGTTGGTGCTGCTGGCAGCCGGCACCCTCGCCGGCCAGTACATCGCCTATCATTTCGATGAGCTGGCGCGCCAGGATCAATACCGCCCGTGGTTCCAGCAGCTCTGCCCGCAGATCGGTTGCACGGTGCCGTCCAAGGTCGATATCGCCCGAATCAAGAGCAGCAATCTGGTCGTGCGCAGTCATCCCGAGTTCAGCGGCGCACTGGTCGTCGACGCGATCATCTATAACCGCGCGACGTTCTCCCAGCCGTTCCCGCTACTGGAGCTGCGTTTTGCTGACCTCAACGGCCACCTGATCGCCAGTCGCCGCTTCAAACCGGGGGAATACCTCAACGGCGATCTGGAAGGTCTGGCGGAAATGCCGCCACAAACACCGATCCACATCGCGCTGGACATTCTCGATCCAGGCCCGAAAGCGGTGAATTACAGCCTGAGTTTTCACTCACCCGAGTGAACCGCTTCACCGTTTCCTGATTGACGGCAGTTTTCTGACTGCGCTGCGCCCAACCAAACCGCTGGCGATAACAGCATAACTGTTCAGATTTTGTTCAATTCAGCCTTTATCCAGTCATCGAGAGCGGGTATCATGCCAACCCTTTTTCGAACTCTCATGATCCGGCCCCACTTCAGGGAAGTCCTATGTCGGCGGTACGCATCGGCCCATACACATTGCAGAACGGCTTGATTCTCGCCCCGATGGCGGGGGTTACCGATCAGCCCTTTCGTCAGCTCTGCAAGCGTCTGGGCGCAGGGCTTGTGGTCTCGGAAATGGTCACCAGTGACATGAGCCTGTGGAATACCCGCAAGTCGCGCATGCGCATGATCCACGAAGGCGATCCCGAGCCACGCTCGGTGCAGATTGCCGGTGGCGACGCGCAAATGCTGGCAGATGCGGCACGGGCCAACGTCGAACTGGGCGCACAGATTATTGACATCAACATGGGTTGCCCGGCGAAGAAGGTCTGCAACAAGGCCGCCGGCTCCGCGTTATTGAAAGATGAAGCATTGGTGACCGAGATCCTGCAGGCCGTCGTGGCCGCGGTTGATGTGCCGGTCACCCTGAAGATCCGCACGGGATGGGATCGCGACAACAAGAACGGCCTGACCGTGGCGAAGATCGCCGAACAGGCCGGGATCGCCGCGCTGGCCGTGCATGGTCGCACGCGCGCCGATCTGTACACAGGTGTTGCCGAGTACGACACGATTGCCGCGATCAAGCAGGCGGTGTCGATGCCGGTATTTGCCAATGGCGATATCGATTCGCCGGAAAAGGCCCGTTACGTGCTCGACGCGACCGGCGCCGATGGCCTGTTGGTAGGCCGTGCCGCTCAAGGGCGGCCATGGATTTTTCGCGAGATCGATCACTTCCTGCGTACCGGCGAGAAATTGCCGGCCCCGAAGTTGGTCGAGGTGGAACGCATTCTGCTTGAGCATCTGGCCGCACTTCACGCTTTCTATGGGGACGTGATGGGCGTACGCATTGCTCGAAAGCATGTGGGCTGGTATCTCGCAACCTTGCCGGGCGCCAGGGAGTTTCGCGCCCACTTCAATCGTTTGGATGGTACGGAAACACAATGCGCCAACGTTCGGGAGTTCTTCGTCGAGCGTTACAAGAGCCTGACAGGGGACGAAGAAGGGGTGGCCGCATGACGATGAAGACCGAGACTTTAGTGTGTGGAACAACACCCGTGAGCGACAACGTGAATTTGAAACAGCACATCAACACCCCGAGCGAA
>NZ_JBIUWM010000117.1:0-3788 GCF_044743445.1 Pseudomonas sp. NPDC087615
TAGTTCAGTCGGTTAGAATACCGGCCTGTCACGCCGGGGGTCGCGGGTTCGAGTCCCGTCCGCTGCGCCATATTCGGTAACCTGGACCACTGAACGCCAGGTCACCACGGAAGAACCCGCTAAAGCGGGTTTTTTTCTGTCTCAAGTTTGTACCTTGTTCCATCGGGTTTGTGTCGTTTCACCGGTTTTCGGATTTTTTTGAAAAAAACTTCAATTAAATCAACACATTACGAAAACTTGTGGCATAATGCGCCCCGTAACGAAGCGAAGGGTGATTAGCTCAGCTGGGAGAGCGTCTGCCTTACAAGCAGAATGTCGGCGGTTCGATCCCGTCATCACCCACCATTCGTTTCAAGCGTTTCGCGCAGCGGTAGTTCAGTCGGTTAGAATACCGGCCTGTCACGCCGGGGGTCGCGGGTTCGAGTCCCGTCCGCTGCGCCATATTCGGTAATCTGGAACACTGAACGCCAGATCACCAAGCAAAGCCCGCCTAGTGCGGGCTTTTTGCTGTCTGGAGTTTGCTATTTACCGGCCCGACTTGAAATGGGTGCCAGGTTTACTGTGCAGCATTCTGGCTATGTCGATAGTCACTCACAGCTTCATAGACGGCTTTACGCAGACGATTGATCCCGCCAATGGGCCGATGCGCTTCAATGCCAAACCACGGGTTGAACGATAAGTTGTCGCAGGCCAGATTCAGCGCCGGCGTGTCGAAGTCCTGCGGCGGCAAGGTAATCCGCGCTACGGTTTCGAAAGGTGAATCCTGCTCGCGCCATTCGATGCTGGTGTCCTCGATCGGCATGTAATGGTTCGCATCCTGGCGCTGGATCTGCAAGACGAAACACGTTGGCACACGATCCGTCGACAATTGCTGATTCAACGCACTGCGTAAGAAATTTGGCAAGTCGTGGTTCTGCTTGGGCAGCGTGTAGGCGGGGCAGTGGTCCGGGTCGGGCGCTACCCGGAACTTCGCATTGGCCTCGCCAAACTTGTAGGGCGACACCGAAAAGTAGGTCGTGTCCGTCGGACTGTCCGGCGGCGGCGACAGTGTGGCCAGTGCGATGAACAAATGGCGGATTTGCCAAGTGCGCGGATCCCATCCCGGAAAAAACGCCGTGGTCTTTTTGCCTTCAGCCTGAGCCGCCACATTCTGACGGTACTCGGCGACATCGCTGACAAAGAAGTTCGGATGGCTGAACATCACGAAGTCCTGTTCGTGTTGTCCTTGGCGGTTCTCCAGCAACTGTTTGCCAGGCACATCGTGCAATTTGATCGCCATGCCCCGTGCGTCACGAATACTGTCGAACTGCGGGTAGGCGTTACCATTCGATAATCGAATCATCGCCGGCCAGGTTTTACCCGGCTCACTGAACACGCCTTGACGCAGCGCCGGCGGCAGATCCGCCAACACTTGCACTTCAGCCTTCACGCAACCGTGCGCCTTGGCATGCGCGTCACGCAGGTACCGCGTGCCTTCACGGTGTTGATCGACGATACGCACAGCGGTCTGTATCACCTCCTGAGTCATGTCCGCTTCACCGGGTGGAACCTGCTCCAGCGCCGAAACCGGGCCGCGATGCTGCCAGGCAAACCAGGCCGCGGAGACCGCCCAGCCGAGCAGGCCGATCACAAGCATGATCAGCAGGGTCTTGCCCAATAAACGCCCCAGCCACAACCAGAGCCGGGCCAACATCGGTAATTCTTTCCTGAGGGTCGACAGGATCATGGCAATTGCGCCTCCAGTGGGCCGCCAAGGACTTTCAGGTATTCGAGCAGCGCCCAGCGCTCTTCGGGCTGCAACAGTCGGCCGATGACGCCGTTACCACGTTCGCCGGCGCGAAATTCATGGCCGCTGTTATGGTTGCCGCTGATTCTTGTGTCGAACAGAAAACCGTTGGTGAAGGCTTCGGTGCGATAGCCCAGATGTCGTGGGTCGTACTCGAAGGTGCCCTTGTAGAAGGTGGCTGCGCGTTCATCTTGCGGTGACAGCAACTGATAAATACTCGGTACCGAACCGTTGTGCAGAAACGGCGCAGTGGCCCAGACACCCGCCAGTGGTCGCGCTTTATAGGCGACTTTTTCACGAACACCGATCGGCAGGCCGAAACCGTCGAGTTGTGGTTTCTCCTGCGGCGTGACCCCGACCTCGCGATAGGCCCGGTTCTCGACGAATGCGGTGACGTAAGCCAGGCCCTTGGCCACGGATAGCTGGCTCAGGTCCAGCGGCTCCTTCGGTGTCGGATGCAGTTTTACATCCATGCCCTCCAGTTCTTTGAGGTCCCATTGCAGGGCTGTCAGATCGAAGCGATGGTTGGCAATGTTGTTGGCGGCGTTTGGGTCGGTGCCGATGACGTCCACGGGCAACATGTGCAAATGCTGCACCCAGCGTTCGCCTTCTTGAGTCTTGCGCGGAACGTGGCACCCGGTGCAATTTTCCGCGAACAGCGCGCGTCCTTTGGCGGCCAGTGGCTTGTCGATGGCGCCGAATAACGCCTCCGGCCAGGCGGGTGGCTGAAGTTTTTGTATGGTTTCTTCAATCTTGTGCAGATCGCGCACACGAACGCTTGAGGCATAACGCGCATCGCCTTGCAGTGGCTGGCGGTTGTCATCGAAGAAATTCAGGGTAGCGCCGACACCCAGCGCCTCACCGATGTTGCGCGCCATCGGCTGCTGCGCCGAACCGTTCCATTGCACCCAATCGAAGGTCCACATGTCCCACAACTGCGGGTAGTCCACCGGGGCGTTGGCCACGCGGTAGTTGGCAGGGGATATCGCATCGCCGAACGTAGCGTTGGCGATGCGCCCGAATGCATCGGCGCGTCCCGGACCTTCTTCAGTCGGGTAGAGGCCGCGATGGGTGTCGTTCCAGGCGACTCTCAGGAAGGTATTCAGTGATGTTTTGAAGTCCTTGCGCAGTTGTTCATGGTGCGCGTTGTAGTCATCCCCTAATACATGTCTTGCGAAACGCTCGAATTTCCAAGGGTTGTAGTAAGTCGAGGTCAGGCTCGCCACTAGTGCTTGTCCGAAACTGCCGCCACGGAGTGTAGGAACGCTGGAAGGCAAAACATGCTGCGCCGCGCCACCGTCGATGCGCACGGCCTGACCCTTGAAGCGCAATTCACCGGTGTGGCAAGCCGCGCAAGTGATGTCCAGGTACTGCTCGGAGCTGCCGGGATTTTGGTGTCGGGCAAAGCCTACTGGCAGATTACCGGGGTTTGTCGGTGTGGCTTTTTGCTGCGGATCAATCAAAAAACCGAAGCGAGCGAGGTAGTCGGGGGAGGCAAAACGTTGCTCAGAGAAGGGTAATTCCAAGGCCTGGAACCACTCATAGCGCAGCCCTTTGACTTGGGTGCCCTGGGGTGTGAAATAGTAGGTTTGCCGCTCTTGCTCAGTCCACTGATTGAGGTAGTGCACCTGTTGGACGGGGCTATAGAAGGGTAATTTCGGATTGGCGACGTAGTACAAAACCAACGCGAGGACGAGTCCCAGCAGTACGACGATCAGGGTCAGTACACGGAATAAGAGGCGCAAGATAAACATCCTTGTCGAGTTGTTGCGCTGTTATGCCTGAGCTTGGCCCTGTGCGGCAAGTGGCCATTACGCCAGATGGTGGGGGGGAGGGGAGTCGGTCCTTGTCAGGAATAGATGACAGAAGCTTCATCGTGCCTTTAGCCAAATGCGTTTTAATCCCTGAACTTATCGCAAGATTCCTGCTCTCATGCCGGTAGCCATTGGTCGTGGCGGCCTGATAAGCTCGCGGCTTTACTCGATTGCCCTTTCGGCGCATG
>NZ_JBIUWM010000118.1:0-3729 GCF_044743445.1 Pseudomonas sp. NPDC087615
CGGAAGCCAAACGCCTTGGCGTCAAGATGTATGGCGGCCAGAAAATCATTCCGGGCAACATCATCGTGCGTCAGCGCGGCACCCAATTCCACGCCGGTTACGGTGTTGGCATGGGTAAGGATCACACCCTCTTCGCTAAAATCGAAGGCGTGATCAAGTTTGAAGTAAAAGGCGCGTTCAACCGCCGTTACGTGAGCGTTGTCGCAGCTTAATTGCGCAATCGCTGGAAGAGCCCTGTCTTGCGACGGGGCTTTTTCGTTTGTGGGGTGAGTCTCTTGCAAAGCTGTTTGTATGGGCTGTCGGCGTGCGAAGCAGGTCGTGTTTTGGGGTCGCTGCGCTCATTTTTGCAAGAGTCTTATGTCTTGATTGTTTTTCGGCTCGTCCGTATGGCGAGAGGCGTTGGTTATGAAGTTTGTTGATGAAGTATCGATTCGCGTAAAGGCTGGTGATGGCGGTAATGGCGCCATGAGTTTCCGTCGGGAAAAATTCATCGAAAACGGTGGCCCGAACGGTGGTGATGGTGGTGATGGCGGTTCCATCTACATGATGGCCGACGAAAACCTCAACACCCTGGTGGACTACCGTTACACCCGGCACTTCGATGCCGAGCGTGGCTCCAACGGTGGCAGTACAGACTGTACCGGCAAGAAGGGTGAAGACCTGATCCTGCGTGTTCCGGTCGGTACGACCGTTATTGACTCCGGGACTCAGGAGGTCATTGGTGACTTGACCAAGGCTGGCCAGAAGTTGATGGTCGTGCAGGGCGGTTGGCACGGTCTGGGCAATACTCGTTTCAAATCCAGTACCAACCGTGCGCCGCGCCAGACCACTCCGGGCAAGCCGGGCGAGCAGCGCGACCTGAAGTTGGAAATGAAAGTGCTGGCTGATGTGGGCCTTCTGGGTTTGCCGAACGCCGGCAAAAGTACCTTTATCCGTTCGGTTTCGGCCGCCAAGCCGAAGGTCGCCGATTATCCGTTCACCACGTTGGTCCCGAACCTGGGTGTGGTCAGCGTTGATCGCTGGAAGAGCTTCGTCGTTGCCGACATTCCGGGCTTGATCGAAGGTGCTTCCGACGGTGCTGGTCTGGGGATTCGCTTCCTCAAGCACTTGGCGCGCACGCGTCTGCTGCTGCACCTCGTGGACATGGCGCCGCTGGATGACACCAGTGCGCCGGATGCGGCTGAGGTCATCGTCAATGAGCTGATCAAGTTCAGTCCGTCCCTGGCTGAGCGTGATCGCTGGTTGGTGCTGAACAAGTGCGACCAGATCCTTGAGGAGGAGCATGATGCTCGCGTCAAGGAGATCGTCGATCGTCTGGAGTGGACGGGTCCGGTTTACGTGATCTCGGCAATTGCCAAGATCGGTACCGAGCGTCTGTGCCACGACATCATGCGTTACATGGAAGATCGTGCCGATCGCCTTGCTGCCGACCCGGCTTACAAGGAAGAGCTGGCCGATCTCGATCAGCGCATCGAAGACGAAGCCCGTGCGCAGTTGCAGGCGCTGGATGACAAGCGTGCCCTGCGTCGCAGTGGCGTGAAGTCGGTCCACGACATCGGCGACGATGATTGGGATGAAGAAGACGTGGATGACGAAGACGGTCCGGAAATCATTTACGTGCGTGATTGATTCGTTGCAGTAAACTTAAGCGCCGCTCAATCGAGCGGCGTTTTAGTATCTGGAAATCGATCGTTGGTCACCAATAGCCACGATTAACGTCACGGGCAGTGCCAGGTCGCGCTGTCCTCAAGCTAAGGTTGAAGATGATGCGGAGCAAGGTGACAGGTGCGCAGCGTTGGGTCGTGAAGATCGGCAGCGCTTTGCTGACAGCTGATGGCAAAGGGCTGGATCGCGCGGCAATGAGTGTCTGGGTCGAGCAGATGGTGGCTCTGCATGAGGCGGGTGTCGAGTTGGTGCTGGTGTCTTCCGGGGCGGTGGCGGCCGGCATGAGCCGTCTGGGCTGGACCGCGCGACCCAGTGCGATGCACGAGCTTCAGGCTGCGGCGGCAATCGGTCAGATGGGCTTGGTGCAGGCTTGGGAATCAAGCTTTGCCGAGCATGGTCGGCACACCGCGCAGATTCTCCTGACTCATGACGACCTCTCTGATCGCAAGCGCTATCTGAATGCCCGCAGCACCTTGCGCGCGCTGGTCGAGCTGAAAGTCATTCCGGTGATCAACGAGAACGACACCGTGGTCACTGATGAAATCCGTTTTGGCGACAACGACACCCTGGCGGCGTTGGTGGCCAACCTGGTCGAGGCTGATCTGCTGGTGATCCTTACGGATCGCGATGGCATGTTCGATGCTGATCCGCGCAACAATCCCGATGCTCAGTTGATTTATGAGGCGCGTGCCGATGATCCAAGTCTGGATGCGGTGGCGGGTGGTACAGGTGGCGCGCTGGGGCGTGGTGGTATGCAAACCAAGCTGCGTGCGGCGCGTCTGGCGGCTCGTTCCGGCGCACACACCATCATCGTGGGTGGGCGTCTTGAGCGTGTGCTCGATCGCTTGAAGGCGGGTGAGCGTATCGGCACGTTGCTGTCACCTGAGCGCGGCATGCTGGCGGCGCGTAAGCAGTGGCTGGCAGGGCACCTGCAAACCCGTGGCACGTTGGTGTTGGATGAGGGTGCGGTGTCGGCGCTCTCTCGAGGTAACAAGAGTCTGTTGCCGGTGGGTGTGAAGCTGGTGCAGGGGAGTTTCCGGCGCGGTGAAATGGTGGTTTGCGTGGCGCCGGATGGTCGTGAAATCGCCCGTGGCCTGGCCAACTACAGTGCGCTGGAGGCACAAAAAATCATCGGTCAATCGTCGGATGCGATTGTCGGTTTGCTCGGTTACATGGCTGAACCTGAACTGGTTCACCGTGACAATCTGATTTTGGTGTAAGGAAAAACTCATGCGCGTAGCAAAAGGATTGTTGGGTCTGTTGATGGTGCTGCCATTGCTCGCTTCGGCCGAAGAAATTGGTCAGGTGTCGACAGTGTTCAAGTTTGTCGGTCCGAACGACCGAATCGTGGTCGAGGCTTTCGATGATCCGAAAGTCGAGGGTGTGACCTGCTACCTCTCGCGCGCCAAGACGGGTGGTGTGAAGGGTGGTTTGGGGTTGGCTGAAGATCGCGCCGAGGCATCGATTGCTTGTCGTCAGGTCGGTTCGATCAAGTTCAAGGGCGAGCTTAAGGATGGCGAAGAGGTGTTCAAGGAGCGCACATCGCTGGTATTCAAAACCATGCAAGTGGTGCGCTTCCTCGATAAGAAGCGCAATACGCTGGTGTATCTGGTCTATAGCGATCGCTTGATCGAGGGTAGTCCGCAGAATGCGGTGACGGCGATCCCGATTTTGCCGTGGATGCCGGCCGGGCAGTAAAAGCGTAAATCTAAATGTGGGAGCGGGCTTGCTCGCGAAGATGTCGTGTCAGTCGCTAGAGATATCGGCTGACAGATTACATTCGCGAACAGGGCCGCTCCCGCATTTTTTCTGCCTTTATCAAATCACAGGCAATAAAAAACCGACCCTAAGGTCGGTTTTTTAATGACTACGTCGATTAAGCAGCAATTTTCAGTGCTTTGACGTGGCCATTCAGACGGCTCTTATGACGAGCAGCCTTGTTCTTGTGGATGATGCCTTTATCGGCCATGCGGTCGATAACTGGCACAGCCAGAACGTATGCAGCTTGAGCTTTTTCAGCGTCTTTTGCGTCGATGGCTTTAACTACATTCTTGATGTAGGTAC
>NZ_JBIUWM010000119.1:0-3583 GCF_044743445.1 Pseudomonas sp. NPDC087615
GTTAGTGTCACGCAGACCAACGCTGTCCAGTGGATCTTGAACCTTGACGATACCGCGCTCGATACGACCGGTCACAACAGTACCACGACCCGAGATCGAGAATACGTCTTCGATTGGCATCAGGAACGGCTTGTCGATAACACGAACTGGATCCGGGATGTAGCTATCCAGAGTCTCAACCAGTTTACGAACGGACGTGGTACCCATTTCGTTATCGTCTTTACCTTCCAGAGCCATACGAGCAGAACCGATGATGATCGGAGTGTCGTCACCTGGGAAGTCGTAAGTGCTCAGCAGATCGCGCACTTCCATCTCAACCAGCTCCAACAGCTCAGCGTCGTCTACCAGGTCAGCCTTGTTCAGGTAAACCACGATGTACGGAACGCCAACCTGGCGGGACAGCAGGATGTGCTCACGGGTTTGCGGCATCGGACCATCAGCGGCCGAGCAAACCAGAATAGCGCCGTCCATCTGAGCAGCACCAGTGATCATGTTCTTCACATAGTCAGCGTGACCTGGGCAGTCAACGTGAGCGTAGTGACGGATCAGCGAGTTGTATTCAACGTGCGCGGTGTTGATGGTGATACCACGAGCTTTTTCTTCCGGCGCACTGTCGATCTTGTCGAAGTCGACGATTGCCGAACCGAAAACCTCGGAGCAAACGCGAGTCAGAGCAGCAGTCAGAGTGGTTTTACCGTGGTCAACGTGACCGATGGTCCCTACGTTAACATGGGGTAGGGAACGATCAAATTTTTCCTTAGCCATCGATATCACCCTCAAACAGAAGAATTAGACAAACAATATCAACCATTAAAACAAAGGCAGATATTTTCATATCTGCCTTGTTATATGGAGCTCTTGAGCGGATTTGAACCGCTGACCTCACCCTTACCAAGGGTGTGCTCTACCAACTGAGCTACAAGAGCAAAACAATTCGCACAACCTGCAAGCCTGGAGCGGGTAGCGGGAATCGAACCCGCATCATCAGCTTGGAAGGCTGAGGTTCTACCACTAAACTATACCCGCAGAGCCTGCAGCTCACGCTTAAATCTGGTGGAGGGAGAAGGATTCGAACCTTCGAAGTCGTAGACGTCAGATTTACAGTCTGATCCCTTTGGCCGCTCGGGAACCCCTCCTAATCAGGCCGGCATTTTATACTATGCTAGGCCACTGTCAAGCATTTTCTCATTTAAAAACCTGAGGTTAGCTGCATTGACATCACTCTTTCATGACCACCTCTTCAGGTCTTCACTGTGGAGCGGGCGCCATTCTATGCAAACTATTCGGCAGGTGCAACCCCTTCGCACAGCATTATTTTATGTTTTAACTCATTGAATTCCTTGGAAAGGTTTCGCAACTGATCATTACCCAACAATCGCTGGCCTTCAGGTGCGATACGCAGCCAGTATCCTGTTGCCGGACGCTCATCAGACAATGGCGAAGCCTTGATATTCATCTCTGCCAATCGACGCCCCAACGCTTCAACCAAATCCTGACGAGCAAATCCCCCCAAATAAAGACAGCGCCCCTCAGAGCGCTGACCGGCATTCTCCCGAGGAGCGTACAGACTCTCGCTGAGCAAACGAATGTCATGCTGGGATCCTTTATACAAACTCAGCGGGGTGACATCTTTTGCACGCAAAGGTGCTTCCTGCTGATGCCAGACGTAATAAAAAGCATTGAGAACAAGGAACAGCAGGAACAACCAACGCATACAGACCTCAGGATAAAGGACACGCCATAGCCAAGCCTACGAACACCAGGTCGGGAACAACCCTGGCCTCTGGCGCAACATCTGCTACTAATACGGCATCCCCCCCTGTAAGAAATACAGTGAAGCTCTCCCCCCAATAGGCTCGCGCCATTTCCATCTGAGTGAGCACGAACCCTTTTAGCATCAAAGAGCAACCACGCTCCACCGCCTCAACAGTACTCCGTCCGGGAGCTTGGCTTGTCAATGCGCGCTCAGCCGCGAGATCACCGTATCGAATCTTTCGCGTATGGGTTCGCAACTGGTTACGCATCAACGGCATGCCAGGACAAATAAAGCCCCCGAGATGTTCCCCATCTTCCGCGATGAAGTCCGCCGTTACCGCAGTGCCAAAATCCAGCACCAGACATGCACCTTCAGCCAAATGGAATCCGCCGAGCATCGCCAACCAACGATCAAGCCCTAAGCGCTCGTAATCCTCATAACCGTTTCTAACACCAGACATTTCACGAGCGGGCTTTGCACATATAACTGTCAGATCGAAATCTCGCCGAAGCATTTCGATTAACGCTTCCGTCTCCTCGAGAGTACGAACACTAACAAGACGGCATTTGCTTAACGACAATCCAGCTAGAGCAAATAGACCATCACGCAGGGCCTGATCAGAGTCAACCACACCCTCAGCGATCAAAACTGCAGCCTCGGCACTCAGCACGCGCCACTTTATGAAGCTGTTGCCACAATCAAGCTCAAGAATCATCACGCAACCTCAGGCTGAGCTCGCCACCGCTAAAGACCTTTTCCACGCCACTCACCTGTAAACGTAGCGCACCTTGGCTATCGATCCCCAGCACAACACCATCTATTCGGTTGACACCAGCAATCAACGACACTGATCGCTCCTGCCATAAATGGTTTTCCTCCCATTCCGCCTGGAGAACTGAAAAACCTCCGACTTGCTGACGCTGTATGTATGAGCGCAACTGCTCGCTTAACTCGAAAACCAGAACATTACGATCGCAAGCTTTGCCGGACTCAAGCCGCATGGAAGTCCATTGCTGATCAACCTCCTCTGCAACCTGCATATTTACGTTAATACCTATACCTAGCACCACGTGACACACATCAGCCGGATCCCCAACCAACTCCAGCAAAATACCGGCAATTTTCTTATTGCCGACGAGAACATCGTTAGGCCACTTCAAACCCGCGCCAGTGACTCCCAACTTTTGCAGTGTTCGCATGACTGCCAACCCAACAACAAGACTCAAGCCCTCAAGCTGGCGCATCCCACCGTCAATTCGCAGAACGAGACTGTAATAAAGGTTTTCGGCAAACGGGCTAACCCACTTACGCCCTCTACGCCCACGTCCAGAAATCTGTCGCTCAGCAAGCACTAAAAATGGCGCTGCCTGGCCCCGGCCAATGGCGCGCAAAGCCTCAGCATTAGTTGAATCGATAGAATCAAAAACCGCGATTGGCCAACTCTCTTTCATCCCCGCTACTTTAAGAGGATCGATCAACACAAGCGGCGCAGCCAACTGATAGCCCCGCCCCCGAACCTTGTGAATGGACAGCCCAAGCTCAGCCTCCAAGTGCTGAAGCTGCTTCCATACCGCACTTCGACTAATTCCCAAGGCGGCGCCTAGGTCCTGACCAGAATGGAATCGCCCATCCTTCAGAAGATTCAACAACGTCAGCATGTAGGTCTCGCCTCACAGTGAGGCCCGAATAATAGCCATGCGCCGGGCCGTTGCATAGAAAACAAGCAGACACATTTCCTGCGGGCAAAACAAAACCCCAACTGCTTTCGCAATTGGGGTTTCGGAATTTAATCTTGACGATGACCTACTCTCACATGGGGAAACCCCA
>NZ_JBIUWM010000120.1:0-1109 GCF_044743445.1 Pseudomonas sp. NPDC087615
CATCAAACTCTTCAGGAGCATATCACTTCGGTTTGGCACGAGTGATGGAAAGCAACGACTTCAGGTTGGCAGCCTTAGGCTTGACCAGCCAGAAACGGCGCAAGTAGTCATCGAGGTTCTCGGCGAGTTCACGACCCCACTCGCTGTCGGTTTCGGCGACGTACTCGTTCAGCACGTTTTGCAGATGGCTGCGATAAGCCTCCATCGCCTCGCCGCTGATCCGCTGGATTTCCACCAGTTCGTGATTGACCCGGTCAACGAAAGAGTTGTCCTGATCAAGCACGTAGGCGAAACCACCGGTCATGCCAGAACCGAAGTTGTAACCGGTTTTGCCCAAGACGCAGACGAAACCACCGGTCATGTACTCGCAGCAGTGATCGCCAGTGCCTTCCACAACTGTGTGAGCACCGGAGTTACGCACGGCGAAACGCTCGCCTGCGGTGCCGGCGGCGAACAGCTTGCCGCCCGTGGCGCCGTACAAGCAGGTGTTGCCGATGATGGCGCTTTCCTGAGTCTTATAAACGCTGCCCTTCGGCGGCACGATGGTCAGTTTGCCACCGGTCATGCCTTTGCCGACGTAGTCGTTGGCATCGCCTTGCAGGTACATGTTCAGACCGCCGGCGTTCCACACGCCAAAGCTCTGACCGGCCGTCCCCTTGAAGCGGAAGGTGATCGGCGCCTTGGCCATGCCTTGGTTGCCGTGCTTGCGAGCGATTTCGCCGGAGATCCGCGCGCCGATCGAACGGTCGCAGTTGCAGATGTCCAGGTCGAACTCGGCGCCACTCATGTCGTTGATCGCCGATGTCGCCATCTCGACCATTTTCTCGGCCAGCAGACCTTGGTCGAACGGCGGGTTGCGCTCAACGCCACAGAACTGAGGCTTGTCCGCCGGGATGTGATCGCTGCCCAGCAGCGGGGTCAGATCCAGGTGGTTTTGCTTGGCGGTCTGGCCTTCGAGGATTTCCAGCAGATCGGTGCGGCCGATCAGCTCTTCGAGGGAACGCACGCCGAGCTTGGCCAGCCACTCACGGGTTTCTTCGGCGACGTAGGTGAAGAAATTCACCACCATGTCGTCGGTGCCGATGTAGTGATCCTTGCTCAGCTTCTCG
>NZ_JBIUWM010000120.1:1119-3512 GCF_044743445.1 Pseudomonas sp. NPDC087615
GGCAGTTGTTCAGGTGGCAGATACGCAGGTATTTGCAGCCCAGCGCGATCATTGGCGCGGTACCGAAGCCGAAGCTTTCGGCGCCGAGGATCGCTGCCTTGATCACGTCGAGGCCGGTTTTCAGGCCGCCGTCGGTCTGCACCCGGACTTTGCCGCGCAGGTCGTTGCCGCGCAGGGTCTGGTGGGTTTCGGCGAGGCCGAGTTCCCACGGTGCGCCAGCGTATTTGATTGAGGTCAGCGGCGAAGCACCGGTGCCACCGTCGTAGCCGGAGATAGTGATCAAGTCCGCGTAGGCCTTGGCCACACCGGCAGCGATGGTGCCAACGCCCGCTTCGGCGACGAGTTTCACCGAAACCAGCGCCTTCGGGTTGACCTGCTTGAGGTCAAAAATCAGCTGCGACAAGTCTTCGATCGAATAGATGTCGTGGTGCGGCGGTGGCGAAATCAGCGTTACGCCCGGCACTGCGTAACGCAGCTTGGCGATCAGCCCGTTCACTTTACCGCCCGGCAGTTGCCCGCCCTCGCCTGGCTTGGCGCCTTGGGCGACCTTGATCTGCAGCACTTCGGCGTTGACCAGGTATTCCGGGGTAACCCCGAAACGGCCCGTCGCGACCTGCTTGATTTTCGAGCTCTTGATGGTGCCGTAACGCGCCGGATCTTCACCACCTTCGCCGGAGTTGGAACGCGCACCGAGGCGGTTCATGGCTTCGGCCAGGGCTTCGTGAGCTTCCGGCGACAGGGCGCCCAGCGAGATGCCGGCGGAGTCGAAGCGCTTGAGCACCGATTCCAGCGGTTCGATTTCACTGATGTCCAGCGGCGTGTCGAGGGTCTTGACCTTGAACAGGTCACGAATCATCGACACCGGACGGTTATCCACCAGCGAGGTGTATTCCTTGAACTTGGCGTAGTCGCCCTGCTGCACGGCGGCTTGCAGGGTGTTAACCACGTCCGGGTTGTAGGCGTGGTATTCGCCACCGTGGACGAACTTCAGCAGACCGCCCTGCTGGATCGGCTTGCGCGGGCTCCAGGCTTCGGTGGCCAGTGCTTTTTGCTCGGCTTCGATGTCGACGAAACGTGCGCCCTTGATGCGGCTCGGCACGCCACGGAAGCTCAGCTCGCACACTTCTTCGGCCAGGCCGATGGCTTCGAACAACTGCGCACCGCGGTACGAAGCGATGGTCGAGATGCCCATCTTCGACAGGATCTTGAGCAGACCTTTGGTGATGCCTTTGCGGTAGTTCTTGAACACCTCGTAGAGGTCGCCCAGCACTTCACCGGTACGGATCAGGTCGCCCAGCACTTCGTAAGCCAGGAACGGATAGACCGCCGAGGCGCCGAAACCGATCAGCACCGCGAAGTGGTGCGGATCGCGTGCGGTCGCGGTTTCAACGAGGATGTTGGAGTCGCAGCGCAGGCCTTTTTCGGTCAGGCGGTGGTGTACCGCACCGGTGGCCAGCGAGGCGTGAATCGGCAGCTTGCCCGGCGCGATATGGCGGTCGCTCAGGACGATCTGGGTACGACCGGCGCGCGCGGCTTCTTCAGCCTGATCGGCCACGTTGCGGATGGCCGCTTCGAGGCCGACGCTTTCGTCGTAGTTGAGGTCGATGATCTGCCGCTCGAAGCCCGGGCGGTCGAGGTTCATCAGCGAGCGCCACTTGGCCGGGGAAATCACCGGCGAGCTGAGGATCACGCGCGAGGCGTGTTCCGGCGATTCCTGGAAGATGTTGCGCTCGGCACCGAGGCAGATTTCCAGCGACATCACGATCGCTTCACGCAGCGGGTCGATCGGCGGGTTGGTGACCTGCGCGAACTGCTGGCGGAAATAGTCGTATGGCGTGCGCACGCGCTGCGACAGCACGGCCATCGGCGTGTCATCGCCCATCGAACCCACGGCTTCGTAGCCTTGCTCGCCAAGCGGACGCAGGACCTGATCGCGCTCCTCGAACGTGACCTGATACATCTTCATGTATTGCTTGAGCTGATCGACGTCGTAGAAAGCCGAACCGTGATCGTTGTCTTCCATGGTCGCCTGAATGCGCAGGGCATTCTTGCGCAGCCATTGCTTGTACGGATGACGGGATTTCAAGCGGTTGTCGATCGCATCGGTGTCGAGGATCTGCCCGGTTTCGGTGTCCACGGCGAGGATCTGGCCCGGGCCTACGCGGCCCTTGGCGATCACGTCTTCTGGCTGGTAGTTCCAGACGCCGATTTCCGAGGCAACGGTGATGAAACCGTTGGTGGTGGTGACCCAGCGCGCCGGGCGCAGACCGTTACGGTCGAGCAGGCACACCGCGTAGCGACCGTCGGTCATGACCACGCCGGCCGGGCCGTCCCACGGTTCCATGTGCATCGAGTTGTACTCGTAGAACGCTCTCTGATCCTGGTTCATGTTT
>NZ_JBIUWM010000121.1:0-3410 GCF_044743445.1 Pseudomonas sp. NPDC087615
TGAAAGCTTAGAAATGAGCATTCCATCGATGCGATGATGAATGTTGATTTCTAGTCTTTGATTAGATCGTTCTTTAAAAATTTGGGTATGTGATAGAAAGATAGACTGGATAGCACTTTCACTGGTGTTTATTCAGGCTAAGGTAAAATTTGTGAGTTCTCTTAATTGAGAAATTCGAATTTTCGGCGAATGTCGTCTTCACAGTATAACCAGATTGCTTGGGGTTATATGGTCAAGTGAAGAAGCGCATACGGTGGATGCCTTGGCAGTCAGAGGCGATGAAAGACGTGGTAGCCTGCGAAAAGCTTCGGGGAGTCGGCAAACAGACTTTGATCCGGAGATGTCTGAATGGGGGAACCCAGCCATCATAAGATGGTTATCTTGTACTGAATACATAGGTGCAAGAGGCGAACCAGGGGAACTGAAACATCTAAGTACCCTGAGGAAAAGAAATCAACCGAGATTCCCTTAGTAGTGGCGAGCGAACGGGGACTAGCCCTTAAGTGGCTTTGAGATTAGCGGAACGCTCTGGAAAGTGCGGCCATAGTGGGTGATAGCCCTGTACGCGAAAATCTCTTGGTCATGAAATCGAGTAGGACGGAGCACGAGAAACTTTGTCTGAATATGGGGGGACCATCCTCCAAGGCTAAATACTACTGACTGACCGATAGTGAACTAGTACCGTGAGGGAAAGGCGAAAAGAACCCCGGAGAGGGGAGTGAAATAGATCCTGAAACCGTATGCGTACAAGCAGTGGGAGCCCACTTTGTTGGGTGACTGCGTACCTTTTGTATAATGGGTCAGCGACTTATTTTCAGTGGCGAGCTTAACCGAATAGGGGAGGCGTAGCGAAAGCGAGTCTTAATAGGGCGTCTAGTCGCTGGGAATAGACCCGAAACCGGGCGATCTATCCATGGGCAGGTTGAAGGTTGGGTAACACTAACTGGAGGACCGAACCGACTACCGTTGAAAAGTTAGCGGATGACCTGTGGATCGGAGTGAAAGGCTAATCAAGCTCGGAGATAGCTGGTTCTCCTCGAAAGCTATTTAGGTAGCGCCTCATGTATCACTGTAGGGGGTAGAGCACTGTTTCGGCTAGGGGGTCATCCCGACTTACCAAACCGATGCAAACTCCGAATACCTACAAGTGCCGAGCATGGGAGACACACGGCGGGTGCTAACGTCCGTCGTGAAAAGGGAAACAACCCAGACCGTCAGCTAAGGTCCCAAAGTTATGGTTAAGTGGGAAACGATGTGGGAAGGCTTAGACAGCTAGGAGGTTGGCTTAGAAGCAGCCACCCTTTAAAGAAAGCGTAATAGCTCACTAGTCGAGTCGGCCTGCGCGGAAGATGTAACGGGGCTCAAACCATACACCGAAGCTACGGGTATCACCTTAGGGTGATGCGGTAGAGGAGCGTTCTGTAAGCCTGTGAAGGTGAGTTGAGAAGCTTGCTGGAGGTATCAGAAGTGCGAATGCTGACATGAGTAACGACAATGGGTGTGAAAAACACCCACGCCGAAAGACCAAGGTTTCCTGCGCAACGTTAATCGACGCAGGGTTAGTCGGTCCCTAAGGCGAGGCTGAAAAGCGTAGTCGATGGAAAACAGGTTAATATTCCTGTACTTCTGGTTATTGCGATGGAGGGACGGAGAAGGCTAGGCCAGCTTGGCGTTGGTTGTCCAAGTTTAAGGTGGTAGGCTGGAATCTTAGGTAAATCCGGGATTCTAAGGCCGAGAGCTGATGACGAGTCATCTTTTAGATGACGAAGTGGTTGATGCCATGCTTCCAAGAAAAGCTTCTAAGCTTCAGGTAACCAGGAACCGTACCCCAAACCGACACAGGTGGTTGGGTAGAGAATACCAAGGCGCTTGAGAGAACTCGGGTGAAGGAACTAGGCAAAATGGCACCGTAACTTCGGGAGAAGGTGCGCCGGTGAGGGTGAAGGACTTGCTCCGTAAGCTCATGCCGGTCGAAGATACCAGGCCGCTGCGACTGTTTATTAAAAACACAGCACTCTGCAAACACGAAAGTGGACGTATAGGGTGTGACGCCTGCCCGGTGCCGGAAGGTTAATTGATGGGGTTAGCTAACGCGAAGCTCTTGATCGAAGCCCCGGTAAACGGCGGCCGTAACTATAACGGTCCTAAGGTAGCGAAATTCCTTGTCGGGTAAGTTCCGACCTGCACGAATGGCGTAACGATGGCGGCGCTGTCTCCACCCGAGACTCAGTGAAATTGAAATCGCTGTGAAGATGCAGTGTATCCGCGGCTAGACGGAAAGACCCCGTGAACCTTTACTATAGCTTTGCACTGGACTTTGAATTTGCTTGTGTAGGATAGGTGGGAGGCTTTGAAGCGTGGACGCCAGTTCGCGTGGAGCCAACCTTGAAATACCACCCTGGCAACTTTGAGGTTCTAACTCAGGTCCGTTATCCGGATCGAGGACAGTGTATGGTGGGTAGTTTGACTGGGGCGGTCTCCTCCTAAAGAGTAACGGAGGAGTACGAAGGTGCGCTCAGACCGGTCGGAAATCGGTCGTAGAGTATAAAGGCAAAAGCGCGCTTGACTGCGAGACAGACACGTCGAGCAGGTACGAAAGTAGGTCTTAGTGATCCGGTGGTTCTGTATGGAAGGGCCATCGCTCAACGGATAAAAGGTACTCCGGGGATAACAGGCTGATACCGCCCAAGAGTTCATATCGACGGCGGTGTTTGGCACCTCGATGTCGGCTCATCACATCCTGGGGCTGAAGCCGGTCCCAAGGGTATGGCTGTTCGCCATTTAAAGTGGTACGCGAGCTGGGTTTAGAACGTCGTGAGACAGTTCGGTCCCTATCTGCCGTGGACGTTTGAGATTTGAGAGGGGCTGCTCCTAGTACGAGAGGACCGGAGTGGACGAACCTCTGGTGTTCCGGTTGTCACGCCAGTGGCATTGCCGGGTAGCTATGTTCGGGAAAGATAACCGCTGAAAGCATCTAAGCGGGAAACTTGCCTCAAGATGAGATCTCACTGGAACCTTGAGTTCCCTGAAGGGCCGTCGAAGACTACGACGTTGATAGGTTGGGTGTGTAAGCGCTGTGAGGCGTTGAGCTAACCAATACTAATTGCCCGTGAGGCTTGACCATATAACACCCAAGCAATTTGATGCTCCTCGTTGAACAAACGAAAGAGACCAGATTGCGGTGTGTGAAGACGAAACGAACCGAAAGTTCGATGTTCACAAAACACCGACAGCTGTCACATACCCAATTTGCTGAAGCGAGGCCAACAGGTCACGAGTCAGTACCCGAATTTCTTGACGACCATAGAGCGTTGGAACCACCTGATCCCATCCCGAACTCAGCAGTGAAACGATGCATCGCCGATGGTAGTGTGGGGTTTCCCCATGTGAGAGTAGGTCATCGTCAAGAT
>NZ_JBIUWM010000122.1:0-3063 GCF_044743445.1 Pseudomonas sp. NPDC087615
GTCATCGCGATTGACGCAATGGGCGGGGACTTCGGTCCCCGCAGCATTGTTCAGGCCAGCCTTGCTTGCCTTTCTGCTACACCCTCGCTGCACCTGACCCTCGTCGGTCAACCCTCCCTTCTTGAAGAATTGATCAACGGCCAATCGGCTGCCGATCGCGCGCGCCTGACAATTGTTGCGGCGTCTGAAGTCATCACAATGGACGAGAAACCGACCCAAGCCTTGCGTGGCAAGCCGGATTCGTCGATGCGTGTCGCCTTGGAGTTGGTGCGTGATGGCAAGGCTCAGGCCTGTGTCAGTGCTGGCAATACAGGGGCGTTGATGGCGCTGTCGCGATTTGTCCTCAAAACGTTGCCTGGCATTGATCGGCCAGCCATGGTTGCGGCGATCCCGACACAGAAAGGGTATTGCCAGTTGCTTGATCTGGGCGCCAATGTCGATTGCAGTGCCGAGCATCTTTTGCAGTTCGCTGTGATGGGCTCGGTGGCGGCGCAGACGCTGGGCATCGCCCGTCCGCGCGTGGCGTTGTTGAACATTGGCACCGAAGACATCAAGGGTAATCAGCAAGTCAAGCTGGCAGCCACCTTGTTGCAAGCGGCGCGAGGGATTAACTACATCGGTTTCGTCGAGGGCGATGGGTTGTATCGCGGCGAGGCGGACGTGGTGGTATGCGATGGCTTTGTCGGCAATATCCTGCTCAAGTCCAGCGAAGGGTTGGCGACGATGATCGCCGCGCGTATCGAAGCGCTGTTCAGGCGCAACCTCGCCACACGCGCTGTCGGTGCCTTGGCGTTGCCATTGATGAGGCGCTTGCAGGCTGATCTGGCGCCGGCGCGACATAACGGCGCAAGCTTTCTGGGTTTGCAGGGTATTGTGGTGAAAAGTCACGGGTCGGCCGGGGTTGAAGGCTTTCAGAGTGCTATTGAGCGTGCGTTGATCGAGATTCAGGAGAACCTGCCCGAGCGTCTCCACGGTCGTCTGGAGGATTTGTTGTCTTAGGCGTTTTCGTCGGACAATGCTTAAATGTGACCGCCCGGTTCAAAGGGCCATCCAACTGTCAGTTTCTTGCGTCCCCAAGTGGGGCGTCATTATTCGACGACAAGATCATTAGGGGCTTGTTACATGTCTGCTTCCCTCGCATTCGTCTTTCCAGGACAGGGTTCGCAGTCCCTCGGCATGCTGGCCGAGTTGGGCGCGCAACATCCATTGATCCTCGAAACTTTCAAAGAAGCATCCGATGCTCTGGGCTATGACCTTTGGGCGTTGACCCAGCAAGGGCCGGAAGAGCTGCTCAATCAAACCGATAAAACCCAACCGGCCATTCTGACCGCATCGATTGCCCTGTGGCGTCTGTGGCTGGCTGAAGGTGGCGCGCGTCCAGCTTTCGTTGCCGGTCATAGCCTGGGTGAATACAGTGCGCTGGTTGCTGCAGGTAGCCTGAAGCTGGCTGACGCGGTGAAGCTCGTTGAGCGCCGTGGTCAGTTGATGCAGGAGGCCGTACCGGCCGGGCAGGGTGGTATGGCTGCCATCCTTGGTCTGGAAGACGCCGACGTGCTCGCGGCCTGTGCTGAAGCGGCGCAAGGCGAAGTGGTCAGCGCCGTCAACTTCAACTCGCCGGGCCAGGTGGTTATTGCTGGTGCCAAGGCGGCTGTCGAGCGCGCCATTGAAGGCTGCAAGGCTCGTGGTGCCAAGCGTGCCATGCCGCTGCCGGTGAGCGTGCCGTCGCACTGCGAGCTGATGCGTCCGGCTGCCGAGCGCTTTGCCGAAGCCATCGCCGCCATCGACTGGCAGGCGCCGCAGATCCCTGTGGTACAGAACGTCAGCGCGCAAGTGCCGGCCGATCTGGAAACCCTCAAGCGTGATCTGCTCGAACAACTCTACAAGCCAGTTCGCTGGGTCGAGTCGGTACAGACTCTGGCCGCGAAGGGCGCGACCAATCTGGTCGAGTGCGGGCCGGGCAAGGTGCTTGCCGGTCTGAACAAGCGTTGCGCCGAAGGCGTTGCGACTTCCAACCTCAATACCCCAGACGCTTTCGCTGCCGCTCGCGCAGCGCAAGCCTGAATCAGGAGAAGCTTGCATGAGTCTGCAAGGTAAAGTTGCACTGGTCACCGGTGCAAGCCGCGGTATCGGCCAGGCCATCGCACTGGAACTGGGTCGTCAGGGCGCTACCGTCATCGGTACCGCGACTTCTGCCAAGGGTGCCGAGGCTATCGCCGCTACTCTGAAAGAACATGGCATTCAGGGTACCGGTCTGGAACTCAACGTCACCAGTGACGAATCGGTCAGCAGTGTGCTGGCGAGCATTCAAGAGCAGTTCGGTGCGCCGGCAATCCTGGTGAATAATGCCGGTATCACCCGCGATAACCTGATGATGCGCATGAAAGACGATGAATGGTACGACGTGATCGATACCAATCTGAACAGTCTATATCGCCTGTCCAAGGGCGTTCTGCGTGGCATGACCAAGGCGCGTTGGGGGCGAATTATCAGTATTGGCTCGGTGGTGGGTGCCATGGGCAACGCAGGCCAAGTAAACTATGCAGCCGCCAAGGCCGGTCTGGAAGGTTTCAGTCGTGCAATGGCGCGTGAAGTCGGTTCGCGTTCGATTACGGTCAACTCGGTAACCCCAGGGTTTATCGACACCGATATGACCCGCGAACTGCCTGAAGCACAGCGTGAAGCCTTGCAGACGCAGATTCCGCTGGGTCGTCTGGGACAAGCTCAAGAGATCGCGTCTGTGGTCGCTTTTCTTGCATCCGACGGTGCGGCATACGTCACTGGGGCTACAATCCCGGTGAACGGTGGGATGTACATGTAAGTAAAATGTGACGGATTGCTTCAAAAAAATGTCATACGAGCTGTCTAAAATCCGTTATAAAGCTGCAATCTATTTATAGACAGAGGGCTGCAGGGTTTGAGGAGTGAAGCTTTCAGTTGAAAAGCTGAAAAGTCTTTCTATACACTTACCCACCTGCCAGCTGCCTTAATTTTTCCATTAGGAGTGAAAACAAGGTATGAGCACCATCGAAGAGCGCGTCAAGAAAATCGTTGCCGAGCAACTGG
>NZ_JBIUWM010000123.1:0-2954 GCF_044743445.1 Pseudomonas sp. NPDC087615
GTAACCGTCCGGTCAGCACCCACTCCTGACCGTTCTCCAAATTAGACAAGATAGTGGACACCATTTTTTAGTGGACACTATCTTGGATATAGCTCCCGCTCGACGCCCCGGTCGCCGCCCGAACTTCCCATCCGCATTCAAGCGCAAAGTCGTCGAAGCCTCATATCAACCCGGTGCCTCAGTGTCGATGATCGCCCGCGAGCATGACGTCAACGCCAACATGGTTTTTCGCTGGCGGCAGCAATACCAGGACGGTGCATTCGGCCCCGTCAGCCCGAGCGCAACGTTCTTGCCAGTCGAGGTGATCAAAGCACCTGTCGACTTGCCGTCAGCAGCGCCGTTGCCGCAAAAACCCCATTCTGAGATCGTTATAGAAGTAGGAAAAGCCACGCTACGCATCACCGGCACACCTGACCCGCAGACCTTGCACCTCACCTTGCAGCAGTTGCTGCGATGATTGCCCCTCCCGCTGGAACCCGTATCTGGATCGCCGCCGGCGTCACCGACATGCGCCGTGGCTTCGACGGATTGGCAGCATTGGTACAAACACAGCTGGAAGCCGATCCCTTTTCCGGCCAGATCTTTGCCTTTCGCGGACGACGCGGTGATCGGATCAAGTTGCTGTGGTGGGACGGCGACGGTTTGTGCCTGTTTTGCAAACGCCTGGAACAAGGTCGCTTCGTCTGGCCGCAAGCAACCAGCGGCAGCGTGTCGCTGACGCCGGCGCAGTTGTCGATGCTGTTGGAGGGCATTGATTGGCGCAGGCCAATTCGTACAGCACCTGTCCTCGCGGTCTGACTTTACGCGCTGGAAATTCTTAGTAATATTCGGCCATGACTCACGTGACCGACTCCTTGCCCAATGATCTTCAAGCCTTAAAGGCGCTGATATCTGCCCAGCGGGCAGAGATCGAGCGCCTGAAAATGATGATCGCCAAATTGCGGCGCACGCAGTTCGGTCGCAGTTCCGAGCAACTGGACGCGATGATCGACCAACTCCAGTTGAGTCTTGAAGAGCTGGAGGTCAGCCAGGCCGAAGTGATGCCAATCACTGAGCCAGCACCTCGTACAGTTTCCCGCCGTAAACCATTGCCTGAACATCTCCCCCGCGAAATCCATGTCCATCATCCCGAGTCGCAATGCTCCGGTTGTGGCGGGACGCTTCGTCAGTTGGGGGAGGATGTGTCTGAGGTGCTGGAGTACGTTCCGGCACGTTTCAAGGTGATTCGCCATGTTCGTCCCAAGCTGGTTTGCCGCTGCTGCGAGTACATCGCCCAAGTACCTGCGCCGAGCCGCCCGATAGCCCGGGGCCTGGCAGGCCCTGGGCTACTGGCTCATGTATTGGTCTCCAAATTCGTTGATCATCTTCCTTTGTATCGGCAGTCCGAGATCTACGCTCGTGAGGGCGTAGATCTGGAGCGCTCGACCTTGGCCGACTGGGTCGGCCAGAGCAGCCAGTTGCTCAGGCCGCTGATCAACGCCCTCAAGAGCCACGTTATGAGTGGTCATAAAGTCCACGCTGACGACACGCCGATTGGCGCACTTGCGCCGGGCACCGGCAAAACAAAAACGGCACGCCTGTGGACGTATGTGCGCGATGACCGACCCGCCGGCTACACGACGCCGGCAGCGGTATGGTTTGCTTACTCGCCGGATCGCAAGGGACAACATCCCCGTGCTCATCTCAAAAACTTCAGCGGGATCTTGCAGGCCGACGGCTACGCTGGTTTTGCTCAGTTGTATCGCTCGGGTCGTGTTCAAGAAGCTGCCTGCTGGGCTCACGCCCGGCGTAAGTTTTACGACGTTTATAAAGACCAGTCCTCACCACTTGCCGCCGAAGTGCTGCAACGAATCGCGGCCTTATATGCCATCGAAAGCGAGATTCGCGGCCAACCACCCGACCTGCGAAAAGCCGCTCGGCAAAGCCGGGCAAGCCCGCTGCTGGAACAGCTGTACGCGTGGCTTAACCAGACGCTGACTCAACTGTCGAAAAAATCGGCATTAGGCGGTGCGATTTTCTATGCCCTCAACCGGTGGCAGGCCTTGGTGTGCTACTGCGATGACGGCCGGATTGAAATCGATAATAACGCTGCCGAACGCGCGCTGCGCGCCGTCGCTTTGGGTCGCAAAAATTATCTGTTCGTGGGTTCCGATGCCGGTGGAGAGCGAGCCGCTGCAATTTACAGCCTGGTAGGCTCGGCCAAACTCAACGACCTGAACCCGCAAGCCTATTTGACCCACGTGCTGGAGCGGATCGCCGACCACCCGATCAATCGGGTGGACGAACTATTGCCCTGGAACGTTTCTCTTAACCCTCTCGAACGCTGCGAGGCTGCTTGATCCATGCCAAAAACATCTCATCTGTCCGTGGTTGAAACCGACCGTGTGCTGATACTGCACATGGAATTTAAATGGATAAAACCTTCGATCTGGCGCCGGGTGGCAGTGCCTGAAAGCATCACCTTGAGCAAGTTGCATCGCGTGATCCAGGCCGTTTTTGGCTGGAGCGATACGCACCTGCATGAGTTTGAAATTGATGGCGAAAGTTACGGCGTGCCTGATCCGGATTGGGGGCCACCGGTGATTTCGGAGCAGCGCAAAAAGCTGACCAGCGTGTTGTACGGGAAGAAGACGTTTCGCTATGTCTATGACTTCGGCGACAACTGGGAACTGCGAATTAAAGTCGAGAAAACGTTGCCCGCGAATATTTTCCCGCAACTGCCGTGTTGCATTGATGGAGCCAATGCTCGCCCGCCGGAGGACATCGGTGGCGCGCCAGGGTATGAAGATTTTTTGGCGGCGTTGGCGAATCCGAATCACCCTGAGCATGAAGCAATGTCGGAGTGGTATGGGGATGATGGGTTCGATCCGACGGCGTTTGACTGCGAGTGGGTCAATCAATGGTTGAAGCAGGCGAAGGTCTGATCAGCAAGAGGGTGTTGGGCGTACGCTTAC
>NZ_JBIUWM010000124.1:0-2914 GCF_044743445.1 Pseudomonas sp. NPDC087615
TGGGCGTAGCTCAGTTGGTAGAGCACGGGATTGTGACTCCCGTTGTCGTGGGTTCGATCCCCATCGTCCACCCCATATTTCGAAAGGCGCCAGATGTAACAGTCTGGCGCCTTTGCTTTAAAAGCTTGATCCGCGGATGTGGTGGAATTGGTAGACACACTGGATTTAGGTTCCAGCGCCGCGAGGCGTAAGAGTTCGAGTCTCTTCATCCGCACCAATTAAAGCTTCATTCATGTCTTCGGGCGGGTGAGGTTCAACAAAGAAGTTGTTTGGCTTTTTTGTTACGCAATATGGTGGGCGTAGCTCAGTTGGTAGAGCACGGGATTGTGACTCCCGTTGTCGTGGGTTCGATCCCCATCGTCCACCCCATATTTCGAAAGGCGCCAGATTTAACAGTCTGGCGCCTTTTTTGTTTTAGCGATTTGAAGACTTGGCGATTGCCGGCTTCGATTCGCAGGAGTGGGGCGTTTCGTCGTGTTTATGTTGCTCGATGATTCTGTGCTGCTCGCCGGGCTTGCTTGCAGGGTCGGCCGTCAGGGCGTGATTGGCGGTCTCTTCTATATATAGAGGAGATCGGCGCAGAGCCCTTGCGTGATTGGTTGTATTCGCCTGTGGGGCGCGACGCATTCGTGCAACGGTCCCTATAAATTGCCTGCTGTTTTTTTACCCGTTTTCAGTAGGGTGACTTCTTGAGTTTGACCCACTAGAATGCATGCCCTTGATTCTGGGGTCGGAAACGGCCGGCTAACGTCTGTGCAACGAGGAATATCCATGCAAGTTTCTGTTGAAAATACTACTGCTCTTGAGCGCCGCATGAGCGTCACCGTGCCGGCTGAGCGCATTGAGAGCCAGGTCAACAAGCGTCTGCAGCAGACTGCCCAAAAGGCCAAGATTGCTGGCTTCCGTCCAGGCAAAGTGCCAATGAGCGAAATCAAGCGCCGTTTCGGTGCTGACGCTCGCCAGGAAGCTGTTGGTGATGTCATCCAGTCCTCCTTCTATGAAGCTGTGGTTGAGCAGAAGCTGAACCCGGCTGGTTCGCCTTCGATCGAGCCTAAATCGCTCGAAGCTGGCAAGGATCTGGAATACGTTGCTGTATTCGAAGTGTTCCCTGAGTTCACCGTTGCCGGTTTCGAAGGCATCACCGTTGAGCGCCTGAGCGCTGACGTGGCTGACGCTGACCTGGACAAAATGCTCGACATCCTGCGCAAGCAGAACACCCGTTTTGAAGTGGCTGATCGTGCTGCCCAGAACGAAGACCAACTGAACATCGATTTCGTTGGCAAGGTTGATGGCGAAGTGTTTGCAGGTGGCTCCGCCAAAGGTACTCAGCTGGTTCTGGGTTCCGGCCGCATGATCCCGGGCTTCGAAGAAGGCCTGGTGGGCGCTAAGGCGGGCGAAGAGCGCGTTCTGAACCTGACCTTCCCTGAGGACTATCAGAACCTGGATCTGGCGGGTAAAACCGCTGAGTTCACCGTGACTGTCAACACTGTCTCCGAGCCAAAGCTGCCTGAGTTGAACGAAGAGTTCTTCGCTCAATTCGGTATCAAGGAAAGCGGCATCGACGGCTTCCGCACCGAAGTTCGCAAGAACATGGAGCGTGAACTGCGTCAGGCGATCAAATCCAAGGTGAAAAATCAGGTAATGGACGGTCTGCTGGCCACCAACCCGATCGAAGTGCCTAAGGCTCTGCTGTCCAATGAAGTTGACCGTCTGCGCGTGCAGGCTGTTCAGCAGTTCGGTGGCAACATCAAGCCTGACCAACTGCCGGCCGAGCTGTTCGAAGAGCAAGCCAAGCGCCGCGTAGTGCTGGGTCTGATCGTGGCTGAAGTGGTCAAGCAGTTCGACCTCAAGCCTGACGATGCCCGTGTTCGTGAAATGATTCAGGAAATGGCTTCGGCTTACCAAGAGCCTGAGCAGGTCGTGTCGTGGTACTACAAGAACGACCAACAACTGAACGAGGTTCGTTCGGTTGTGCTGGAAGAACAAGTTGTGGATACTGTTCTGCAGAAAGCTAGCGTGACCGACAAATCGGTCTCTTACGAAGAAGCGGTCAAGCCGGTAGAAGCTCCAACAGCCGACTGATTGTTTTTGCGTTAAGAAGTGCACACCATAAGCCAGCTCTCGAGCTGGCTTATGCGTATTCAAGACATAACTATTTGGGAGTGACTGCAGAGCATGTTCCGTAATTCGTATATTCAGCAGAACTCTGATATCCAGGCCGCAGGCGGCCTGGTCCCTATGGTTGTCGAGCAATCTGCTCGTGGCGAACGCGCCTATGACATCTACTCGCGCCTGCTCAAGGAGCGAGTGATTTTTCTGGTTGGTCCGGTAGAGGACTACATGGCCAATCTGATCTGTGCGCAACTGCTGTTCCTTGAAGCGGAAAACCCGGACAAGGACATCCATCTCTATATCAACTCCCCGGGCGGTTCGGTGACAGCGGGCATGTCGATTTACGACACCATGCAGTTCATCAAACCCAACGTATCGACCACTTGCATCGGTCAGGCATGCAGCATGGGCGCGTTCTTGTTGACCGCCGGTGCTCCAGGCAAGCGTTTTTGCCTGCCGAACTCGCGCGTGATGATTCACCAGCCACTGGGTGGTTTCCAGGGGCAGGCATCGGATATCGAAATCCATGCCAAGGAAATCCTCTTTATTCGCGAGCGCCTGAACACGCTGATGGCCAAGCACAGCGGTCGTACCCTTGAAGAAATCGAGCGCGATACCAACCGCGATAACTTCATGAGTGCAGAAGCTGCGAAGGAATATGGCTTGATCGACGAAGTGATCAACCAGCGCCCAGCTTAAAATAAGCAGCTCAAAATAGGCTTGGTCGGCGCGTCTGATCAGCGGCGGGCTTGAAAAAGCCCGCAATAGCCTTCATCTTGTGTTGCTCGCCGATCGGAGTGGG
>NZ_JBIUWM010000125.1:0-2778 GCF_044743445.1 Pseudomonas sp. NPDC087615
CCCAGGGGTTTACAAAATCGACATCCAGCAGGGCAATGTCGTCACGCAGGACATGATAGACCAGTTACGCCCGGGAATGACCCGGCCGCAAGTACGGTTTATCATGGGCAACCCCCTGCTTGCCGATACGTTCCATGCCAATCGCTGGGATTATCTGTACAGCCTGCAACCGGGTGGCGGTGAACGCCAACAGGAACGCATCAGCGTTATTTTTAACTCAAACGACCAGCTTGTCAGCCTGTCTGGTGACTTCATGCCGGGCGTAAGCCGTGACGAAGCCATTCTCGGCAAGGACAGTGACACCACCGTGACCGCTCCTGCTGAAAACGCCGAGAAGCCAAAACCGGAAAAACCGGTCAAGCCAGGTTCCATGCTGGATCAGATCCAGAAGGAAGTTGATGGTGTAGAAACCGTTCCGGTTCCGACACCAGAGCCGCTGGACACCTCGCCGCAATAATTGGCGAGCCAATAAAAAACCCGGAAATTCCGGGTTTTTTATTGCTTGCAGATTGGCTTACTCACTGATTTCGAGCTTTGGCTTCGGCTGCTTTAGCCGCGCGCAAACGCCGAACCTCTTTTGGGTCGGCGAGCAGCGGTCGGTAAATCTCAATGCGATCCCCCGCCTGAACAAGCCTTGTATCCGGATCGGAAACCACTTTGCCAAAAATCCCCAACGGACACTCAGACAGATTCAACTCAGGAAACTCGATATTGATACCCGAGGCAAACACCGCCGATCGCACGGTCGCCCCCTCAACCAAGCTGACCGTACGCAGCACCTGACGATCAACGGCCGCATACACGACCTCTATCTCGATCACCGCTTCAACCATGCATCTGCTTGGCACGCTGGCAGAACGCGTCCACCAGAGTATTCGCAGCCTGATTGAACAGCGGCCCCAGCGTGGCGCGTACGAGCGGCCCTGCGTAGTCGAAGGACAGATCCAAACTGATCTTGCAGGCCTTCTCGTTCAACACCTTGAACACCCAAACGCCGTGCAACTGATTGAAAGGGCCCTCTTCGAGATTCATCTCGATCGATTGCCCAGGTACCAGCGTGTTGCGCGTCACGAAATGCTGACTGAGGCCTCCCTTGGCCACGCCAACACTGGCACGCATATGCTCGGGCGAGCTTTCCAGTACTTCAGCGGACGAGCACCACGGCAAAAACTCCGGATAACGCGCCACGTCGTTGACCAGGTCGTAGAGAAATTGCGCCGGGTACGGCAGCAGCGCCGATCGTTGAATATGTGTCGTCATGTAAGCGTCACTTCCAGAGCTGGGTGGCAAACACTACAAGAATGCCGATGGGCGCCACATAGCGCATCAAGAACAAAGACAGGGCAAACAGCGCCGGGTTACGAATCGACAACTCGTCACGCACTGCTTCACGCCCCATCACCCATCCGGCAAATAGCACGAAACACAACCCACCCAACGGCAACATGATCCGCGAGGTGAAGAAATCGATCACACCGAAGAAATCAAGGCCACTCTGAGCGCCCCATTGGTAGAGATGGAACATCCCGCCTTCGTTCACGAAAAATTTGGCTTCCTTCCAGATATTGAAGGAGAACACCGTGCCCAAACCGACGAACCAGCAGGTGAATGCCAGCCAGAATGTCACCCAGGCGCGCCTGACTTTCGTGCGCTCCACCAAGTAGGCAACCATGGGTTCGAGCAACGAAATTGCCGAACTCCAAGCCGCAACCGCCACCAGAACAAAGAACACAACGCCCATCAACTGACCAAAAGCCACGTTACCAAAAGCAAATGGCAGACTGACGAACATCAGGCCAGGCCCCTCGCTAGGGTTCAGCCCGCCGGCGAACACAATAGGAAACAAGGCTAGACCGGCCACCAGCGAAACAAACGTGTCGAGCAATGCAACGCCGACAACCGTGCCGGACAATGACGCACTCTTGGGCATGTAGGCGCCGTAGATCATGATCGAGCCAACGCCCACGCTCAAAGAGAAGAACGCGTGGCCCATGGCGGGCAGCAAACCGTCGAGGACTTTTTCCGGGTGAAAGTCGAACATGAAATGCACGCCTTCCAAGAAGTGCCCAGTGGTCATGCTGTAACCCAGCAGCACCAGAATCATCACGAATAGCAGCGGCATCATGATCCGCAGGCTGCGCTCAAGCCCTGCAACCACACCCTTGGCGATGACCAGCGCCGACAGCAGCATAAAAATCGTATGCCAAAGTGTCAGGCGCCAAGGATCGGCAATGACATTGCCAAAGTAGGCGCCGACCTGATCAGCCGTAGCGCCCTGGAAGTCGCCGCGCCCCATGTCGATGATGTAATCCAGCGACCAGCCACCCACAACGCTATAGAAAGACAGAATCAGCAATGCCGTGATCATCCCGGCAAACGCACCCCACGACCACTTGGGCGAGTGCCCAGCCTCCAGCGCCAGCACCTTCAGGGCATTTGCCGGACTTTGCCGGGCGCGCCGGCCTATCAGGGTTTCAGCGAGCATGACAGGGATGCCGATCAGTGCGATGCACGCCAGAAACATCAATACAAACGCGCCGCCGCCGTACATCCCGACCATATAGGGGAATTTCCAGATACTACCCAGTCCCACGGCCGAACCGGTCGCGGCGAGTATGAATACCCAGCGGCTAGCCCAACTGCCGTGGACAGAAACCTTGTCTGTCGACATCGTTTATCACGCCCAAGCGTTAGAAAAAGAGGCCGCATTGTCCGGCATTCACTCAGCCTGGGCACGCACGCAGCTTCACCGTAGCCGACGGCGATTTCTCTCCATCT
>NZ_JBIUWM010000126.1:0-2763 GCF_044743445.1 Pseudomonas sp. NPDC087615
GGATCACGCATAGGGATTCAATGAGTGTCTTGAAAAAGGACGCGATTCTATCAGGCTCACGGCCTCAAGGCTAAAGAGAAGGGCGGATCAGTTCGAGGCCGAAGTGATGGCCGGCCAGATAATCATCGATGCAGCGGATGATCAGCTCGCTGCGCCAGTTATCGCGCTGGGCGATTAATTCGTCGCGGGTCAGCCACTTGGCGCCGACGATGCCGTCGTCGAGCTGGTAATCCGGGTGGTGCTCCACGGCTTTGGCGCTGAAGCACACGCGTTGGTAGGTCACACCGTTGCTCGGTGCGGTGTACAGGTAAATGCCGATCACACCGGTCGGTTCGACGTCCCAGCCGGTTTCCTCAAGGGTTTCGCGGATGGCGGCTTCGATCAGGGTTTCGTTCGGGTCGAGATGGCCGGCGGGCTGATTCAGTACGTTGCGCCCGGCCTTGTGCTCTTCGACCATCAGGAAGCGGCCGTTGTCCTCGACGATGGTGGCGACGGTGATGTGGGGGAGCCAGTCCATAAACCTTCCTCAATTTATTGGTTGAAGCCCAATCCCTTGTGGGGGCGGGCTTGCTCGCGAAAGCGGTTTGTCATTCAAAATCTTTATTGGCTGAACCGACGCATTCGCGAGCAAGCCCGCTCCCACATTGGTTTGTATTTCAAAGATAAATGGGTGCAAACGCCACAAAAACAAACCCCGGCACTGGGCCGGGGTTTGTGATGTTCCCTTTACAACCTTAAACCAGCGCAGCAACCGCCGCGTTGAAGGTTGCGCTCGGGCGCATGGCCTTGCTGATCAGCTCGGCATTGGCGTGGTAGTAACCGCCGATGTCCACTGGCTTGCCCTGCACGGCGTTGAGCTCGGCAACGATGGTCGCCTCGTTCTCGGTCAGGGTTTTGGCCAGCGTCGCGAACTGCGCTTGCAGCGCAGCGTCTTCGGTCTGGGCGGCCAGAGCCTGAGCCCAGTACATCGCCAGGTAGAAGTGGCTGCCTCGGTTGTCGATGTTGCCGACTTTGCGCGACGGCGACTTGTTGTTGTCGAGGAACTGGCCAGTGGCCTGATCCAGAGTCTTGGACAGAACCAGCGCTTTCGGGTTGTTGTAGTTCACACCCAAATGCTCGAGGGACGCCGCCAGAGCCAGGAATTCGCCCAGCGAATCCCAGCGCAGGAAGTTCTCTTCAACCAGTTGCTGCACGTGCTTCGGTGCTGAACCGCCGGCACCGGTTTCGAACAGGCCACCGCCGTTCATCAGTGGCACGATCGACAGCATCTTGGCGCTGGTGCCCAGTTCCATGATCGGGAACAGGTCGGTCAGGTAGTCGCGCAGTACGTTGCCGGTCACCGAAATGGTGTCCTTGCCTTCGCGGGTGCGCTGCAGGGTGAACTTCATCGCGTCGACCGGCGCCATGATTTGGATGTCCAGGCCGGCAGTGTCGTGATCCTTCAGGTAAGCCTGAACTTTCTCGATCACTACGCCGTCATGGGCGCGCATCGGGTCCAGCCAGAAAATCGCCGGAGTGCTGCTGGCGCGAGCGCGGTTGACGGCCAGTTTGACCCAGTCCTGGATCGGCGCGTCTTTGGTCTGGCACATGCGGAAGATGTCGCCAGCTTCAACAGCCTGCTCCATCAGCAGGGTGCCTTTGCTGTCGGTCACGCGAACCATGCCGTCAGCCTTGATCTGGAAGGTCTTGTCATGCGAGCCGTACTCTTCGGCTTTCTTCGCCATCAGGCCAACGTTTGGCACGCTGCCCATGGTGGTCGGGTCGAAGGCGCCATTGGCTTTGCAATCTTCGATCACGGCCTGGTAGATGGTCGCGTAGCAGCGATCTGGAATCACAGCCTTGGTGTCGTGCAACTGACCGTCGGTGCCCCACATTTTGCCGGAGTCACGGATCATCGCAGGCATCGAGGCATCGACGATAACGTCGCTCGGCACGTGCAGGTTGGTGATGCCTTTGTCGGAGTTGACCATCGCCAGCGATGGACGAGCAGCGTAGACCGCTGCCATGTCGGCTTCGATCTGCGCTTGCTGATCGCTAGGCAGGGCCTTGATACGAGCGTACAGATCGCCGATGCCATTGTTCAGATTGAAGCCGATCTGGGCCAGCACGTCAGCGTGCTTGGTCAGCGCGTCTTTGTAGAACTCGGCAACGATCTGGCCGAACATGATCGGGTCGGAGACCTTCATCATGGTTGCTTTGAGGTGAACCGACAGCAGCACGCCTTGCGCCTTGGCACTTTCGATTTCTGCGGCGATGAACGCGCGCAGGGCGTTTTTGCTCAACACGGCGCAGTCGAGGATCTCGCCAGCCTGAACGGTGGTTTTTTCTTTCAGGACGGTCGTGGTGCCGTCTTTGGCGATCAGTTCGATTTTCACAGCGTCAGCGGCGTCGATCAGGGCGGCTTTTTCGCTGCCGTAGAAATCGCCGGTGCTCATGTGAGCAACGTGGGACTTGGAGTCTTTGGCCCATGCGCCCATTTTGTGCGGGTGCTTGCGAGCGTAGTTCTTGACCGACAGCGGAGCGCGGCGGTCGGAGTTGCCTTCACGCAGAACCGGGTTCACGGCGCTGCCTTTGACCTTGTCGTAACGCGCCTTGGCGTCTTTGTCGGCATCGCTGATTACGGTTTCCGGGTAGTCCGGCAGGTTGTAACCCTGAGCTTGCAGCTCTTTGATCGCGGCTTGCAACTGTGGAACCGAAGCGCTGATGTTCGGCAGCTTGATGATGTTGGCTTCAGGCGTAACGGCCAGGTCGCCCAGTTCGGCG
>NZ_JBIUWM010000127.1:0-2717 GCF_044743445.1 Pseudomonas sp. NPDC087615
GGAACGCCCGCACCTGTCCTTAAAATACAAAACGCCCAATGCAGTGCATCGGGCGTTGGGGTGAAACAGGTGTAAACCTATTTCAGGACTAGACACCGTTTCGAATCAGAGATCGTCTTTATCGAAACGCCGTGCTTCACGTTGTAGCTGATAAACAAAACGCTCGACGTTGCGTGCAGCCTGACCGCTGATGTTGTGGAAACGCAGGCCGGCAAACGTGATGTTGAGTTTTTCTTCGAAGTGCAGATAACGCAGTTCGACGGAAGTCGGCTGGTTGCCGAACAGTGGCGGGGCGATCAAGCGATCGTAGACCTGGCCCAGTTGCAGGCGGTCGGTGATGTCGCCTTCGAAGCGCAGCTTGCAACCGGTCGCGGAAATATCCAGCAGCTTGCCGTTGATCGGCGATTTGAGCTTTTCGCCGCCCAGTTCAACGTTGACCAGATCGGTCAGTTTCAGTGCCGCGCGAAAGGCGTTGCGGCGCTGGTGATACACCACTTCGGTCGGCAACTCGCCGGTATAAAAGCGATCACCTTCGGACTCTTGGATGTTCAGCGTGCCAGTGCATTCCCAGGCAATACGCACACCCTCATGAAAGCCTTCAACCTTGAAAGACTCGCCGGCGAGCAGGAAGCGTTCGCCGTCGCGCGGGATCATTTCATCAAGGGCGATGGAGGCGCTGTCACGGTCGACTTTGATCAGGTAACTCTGGAAGCGCTGGCTGCGTTCGTGGAACGTGATGATCAGCGGATCGTGGCTTTCTTGCAACTGACGCAGGTTGCTGGAGATTTCCAGGGGCGTGGTGAGCACCTTTGGGGGCTGCGGAGCATCATCCGCGCTTAGGGCGTTTGGCACGTTTTCTCAATCTCCAGACAAAATTTGACTACGACTGGCCAGTATTTTGCCAGCATGTTTCTCGTGTTGATAGTGCGGGCTCATCGAACGGCTTACGCCTGGCTGAACGTACGCGGCTTGACGGGTTTGGCGAAAGCACCACTGGCGTCATACAGCGCTGGCGGTTCACCCCCGGTGAGGATTTTCAGCTGATTGGCCGTAGCGGCCTGCTGTACCCGGATCGACTGGCCATTGTTGACATTGGCCGCCTGGCATTGGGCGATGAGATCGGTCAGGAAGTCGCTCTGGCTGAGCAACTGGTCGCCGAGGCTCGACTGGCTGGCGAGTTGCTCAAGCCCCTGCCGATTGGTCGGCAGGTTGAGGCTGGCGAGGATTTCGCTGCGTTTGCGGCCATGCTGTTCAAGCAAAATGATCAGCGCCTGTTTACGCGCCAGAATTTCTTCCAGCAAGGGCATGTCGCGACCATGCAAAGCGAGGGATTCGGTTTGCAGCAATTCCAGCAATTGTTGAGCTGGAGCAAAGTCGTCGATGATCAGTTGCAGTAAATGAGTGTCGTGCATGGCTGGCCTTGGGTTTTAAGCGTCCAAAAGCCTGGCGCAGGCAAAAGCCTAGCGCTGGGCTTCGAAGTTGAGCAGTTTGCTGGCTACACGGTTGCTGTCGACTTTGTAGCTGCCATCGGCAATCGCGGCTTTCAACTCGGCCACTCGGGCTTTGTCGACAGCAGGCTGATCGCGCAGCTTGTCAGTGACCTTCTGCAACTGTTGAGCCTCATTGCTGAGGTGTACCGATTCCCCGCTTTTTACGGTACTGGCCGGTTCGGCCTGGGTATTCAGCGGCGCGGAGGTGCCGGTTTCGGCGGTTTCCCTGGCGTTGCTGGTACGTGTACTGCCCGTAAGTGACGAGGAGCTGTTCAAACGGCTGAAATCGATGACCATGTTAAAAACCTCTGGGAATTTGGACGCTTGCCATGTTTTCGGCCATCCCCTGGAAAACTTTAGGCCCATTTAGCAATAGGCCCTGCATGCGCCGGCGCGTGTCCTGCTGCCGCACAGTTTAGGGAACCGACGAGGTCCGCGCCAGTTTTCTCATGAGCGTTTTACATGGCCACTTCCACTTGGCCTGGCGCGATGACTTGCGCCTTGATGACCCGGTTGGAGTTGAGGTTTTTCACTCGGATCTGTTCTTTCAGGCCGCCGTTGGACAGGGCTTCTCCCGGCATACGCACGGCGAGTGTGCCGGTGCGGGCGATGATGACCACTTGATCGCCCTTGCGCACGACTTCCGCCTGTTCCAGATGCACGAGCGTGATGACCTGATCGGCGACCGTTGGTCGGGTTAATTTTTGCCCGATGGCTTGATCCACCGACGTCAGAAAACCTTGATTGATTGTGCTGACGTCACGCTCTCGCAAGGTCACATCCTGCGGCTCGATAATCCCGGCGCGTTTGAGTGGTCGCGTGGTGGTCACAATCTCGCGAAACAGGCGGACTTGAGCGGGTACGAACACGGTCCAGGGCGAGCTGCCCTCACAGCGAACCTTCACGGTTACCCGCCCCAGCGGACGTGCCGGACTCTCCAAAGTCGCTGTCAATTCCTTGTCGCACATGGGCATGTGCATACGGGGGTCGAGCTGGTTGACTTCGATTTCGTAGCGGCCTTCCGTTTGACTGGTAGCCAGATAGTCTTCTACGGTGAACTCAAGAAAGCCCTGAGTGACGCCGATAAGCATGTCAGGCAAGGTAACCGCATCAGCAATGGCAGGGCTGCCGGCGAAAAAGAGGCAAACGGCGGACATCGCGCAAAGCCCTCTGCGAAGGGGAGATGTCAGGCGTCGGAAAAATGTCGTTTGAGCGTTCATACGAGTT
>NZ_JBIUWM010000128.1:0-2586 GCF_044743445.1 Pseudomonas sp. NPDC087615
ATTCTTCAACAACTTCAACCACTTGCGCCTCCGATCTCTCGTCAGCGGGAGGCGAATTCTACAGCGTTACACGCTGCTGTCAACACCTCTTTTTCTCCGCTTTCGACCGAGAAGCTCGAACCGTTAAAAGCGCCAAACAACACGAAATCAAAAGTCCAGGTTCGAAACCGCCAAAGCATTGCTCTCGATGAAGTCACGGCGAGGTTCGACCGCATCACCCATCAGGGTGTTGAAGATCTGGTCTGCGCCAATGGCGTCTTCGATGGTGACTTTCAGCATGCGACGCACGCTTGGGTCCATGGTGGTTTCCCACAGCTGATCCGGGTTCATTTCGCCCAAACCTTTGTATCGCTGAATGGTGTGGCGCTTGGTGCTTTCAGCCATCAGCCAGTCCAAAGCTTCCTTGAACTCGGTAACCGCTTTCTTGCGCTCGCCACGCTGGATGTAGGCACCTTCGTCGAGCAGAGTGCTCAGTTGAGCGCCGAGGGTGACGACGGTTTTGTAGTCATTGCTGCCGAAGAAGTCGCGGTTGAAAGTGACGTAGTTCGACAGGCCGTGGGAGATCAGTTCGACTTCTGGCAGCCAAACGCCGCGTTCACGATCTTCACGCAGGCTGGCCTTGTAGACCAGACCGGACTTCTCATTGGTGCGCAGGCGGACTTCGTACTGGGCTAGCCACTCTTGCATCGCGGCGTGGTCGCCGAGCGTTTCCAGGCTCACGGCCGGCAGGTAGATGAAGTGCTCGGTCAGTTCCTGTGGGTACAGGCGCGACAGACGCTTGAGGGTCTTCATTACCATGCGGAAGTCATTTACCAGACGCTCCAGCGCTCCGCCAGAAATGCCTGGGGCTTCTTCGTTCAGGTGCAGGCTCGCATCTTCCAGGGCCGACTGCGTCATGTACTCTTCCATGGCGTCGTCGTCTTTGATGTATTGCTCTTGCTTGCCTTTTTTGACTTTGTACAGCGGCGGTTGGGCGATGTAGATGTAGCCGCGCTCGATCAGTTCTGGCAACTGACGGAAGAAGAAGGTCAGCAGCAGGGTACGAATGTGCGAACCGTCGACGTCAGCATCGGTCATGATGATGATGTTGTGATAGCGCAACTTGTCGATGTTGTACTCTTCGCGACCAATGCCGCAGCCCAGCGCGGTGATCAAGGTGCCCACTTCCTGGTAAGAGATCATCTTGTCGAAACGTGCTTTCTCGACGTTGAGGATCTTGCCCTTCAACGGCAGGATCGCTTGGGTCTTGCGGTTACGTCCCTGCTTGGCAGAGCCGCCCGCGGAGTCACCTTCCACAAGGTACAGTTCTGACAGCGCGGGGTCTTTTTCCTGACAGTCCGCGAGCTTGCCTGGCAGACCGGCGATGTCCAGCGCGCCTTTGCGGCGGGTCATTTCACGGGCCTTGCGCGCCGCTTCACGGGCACGAGCGGCGTCGATCATCTTGCCGACGACCAGCTTGGCTTCGTTCGGATTTTCCAGCAGGAAGTCGGAGAAGTACTTGCCCATTTCCTGTTCGACCGCGGTCTTCACTTCGGAAGAGACCAGCTTGTCTTTGGTCTGGGAACTGAACTTCGGATCCGGCACTTTCACCGAGATGATCGCGGTAAGGCCTTCACGGGCATCGTCACCGGTTGTGGCGACTTTGTGCTTCTTCGCAAGGCCTTCGGCTTCGATATAGGTATTCAAATTACGCGTCAGTGCAGAACGGAAGCCCACCAAGTGAGTACCGCCGTCGCGCTGCGGAATGTTGTTGGTGAAGCACAACAGGTTCTCGTTGAAGCTGTCGTTCCACTGCAGGGCGATTTCCACGCCGATGCCGTCTTCACGCTGGATGTTGAAGTGGAACACCTGGTTGACCGCAGTCTTGTTGGTGTTCAGGTATTCAACGAACGCACGCAGACCACCTTCGTACTTGAACAGCTCTTCCTTGCCGCTGCGCTCATCCTTGAGGACGATGCCGACACCGGAGTTGAGGAAGGACAGTTCACGAATACGCTTTGCCAGGATGTCCCAGCTGAAGTGGATATTCTTGAAGGTGTCAGCCGATGGCTTGAAGTGAATCTGGGTGCCGGTGGTTTCGCTGTCGCCAACGATGGCCATCGGTGCCTGAGGCACGCCGTGGACGTAGGTCTGTTCCCAGATCTTGCCGCTGCGGCGAACGGTCAGTACCAGTTCTTCGGACAACGCGTTCACTACGGAAACACCTACACCGTGCAGACCGCCGGATACTTTGTAGGAGTTGTCGTCGAACTTACCGCCAGCGTGGAGGACGGTCATGATGACCTCAGCGGCGGAAACGCCTTCCTCTTTGTGCACGTCTACCGGGATGCCACGACCGTTGTCTTTAACGGTGATGGACTCATCCGGGTGGATGATGATGCTAATGTCATCGCAGTGGCCGGCGAGGGCTTCGTCGATCGAGTTGTCGACCACTTCGAACACCATGTGGTGCAGACCGCTACCATCGTCGGTGTCACCAATGTACATACCGGGACGATTGCGTACGGCATCCAGTCCTTTCAGCACTTTAATGCTCGTTGAGTCGTTAGTATTTTCTTCTCTCAATGCCTTCACACCCGATGTTCG
>NZ_JBIUWM010000129.1:0-2564 GCF_044743445.1 Pseudomonas sp. NPDC087615
AGGTTGCCCTTGCCGGGTTTTGGTGGTTCCGGGAACACTCCGGCGAGACTTTTCGCGCCGGTGTAGGCGAAGTTCGCCGCGTGCGCGGTGTACGGCCCGCTGGTGGCGTGGGTGATGCCGCCAGCGTTGTAGGTGGTGGCGCTGCCGCCGCCCTGAATCACCAGTTCGGTTTTCGCGGTGATGGTGATGCGGTCGGCGTTGGCGGTGATGTTGAGTTTGGCCAGCAGGTTGATGCTGTCCTTGAGCGCGCGCACATCGATGTCGCCGGACGCGGCCACCAGACGCCAACCCATGCTTTGCACGAACAGGCGCATGCCGCGACTGGCACTGGCCAGCAGGCGTTTGCCGATGGAGAGACTGGTGTGGCCGGTGCTGCTCAATGCCAGGTGTTCGCCAGTGGCGATGTGGCTGGAGCGCGGCGTGGTTAACGCAATGCCGGCGGGACTGGCCAGTACCAGATGCGGTTCAGTGAATTCCGGGAATTCGTTCGCCGTCATGTTCGCCGGGCCACTGCCGAGCACGCCTTGATGCTGGGCGTGTAAGGCTTTGGCCACGTCGTCCTGATCGCCGGCTTCCTGCGCTTGCAACTCCTTGGCCTGCACCGCAAAGCCGTCCTGCTGGTCGCTCGCGGTGGCGAGTCGCTCGGCAGTTTCCGGCAGATCCTTGTGGTGTTTCGACTCGTTTGGACGTGGCTCGGTGGTGATCAGCAGACCGGCACCGGCACGCACCGCGCCATGGCGGTCGGTGCGCAATTCGAAACCTTCGCCGCGCGGTTGCCCACCACTAGGGCGTGGATGCGTCAGGTAGCCGAGGTTGATCGCACTGGCGCCGTGGTCACTGCGCAGCGCGATGCTGATCTCGCTGGTGGTGTCGTCGATCCTCAGTTCGTTGGCGCGGCTGCCTTTGTATTCCTTACTCTTGACCGTGGCCAGGGTCTTGAAATCCGGCAGCTTGTACGGCGGCAGATTGGCGCCATGGTACAGACAACCGGTGATCAGCGGCTGGTCGGGATCGCCTTCAAGGAAGGTGATCAGCACTTCCATGCCAACGCGTGGAATGTTGATCGAACCAAAGGTTTCCGCTGCCCAACTCGACGCCACTCGCATCCAGCAACTGGTCATGTCGTCGTGCTTGCCTTCACGGTCCCAGAAGAACTGCACCTTCACCCGGCCGTACTGATCGCAATAGATCTCTTCGCCTTCCGGGCCGCAGACCACGGCACTCTGGGTGCCGAGGACTTTCGGTTTCGGGTGGTCGAGCGGCGGACGGTACGGCACGTCCCACGGGATCGCGCTGAAGCGGTTGCGGTAGCCTTGGTGGAAATCGTCCTTGTTGTCCGTGGTGTCGCTGGTCACCGACTCTTCCAACACTTGCGGCTGCTTGCCTTCGTGGAGGATTTCAGTGAGCAGCCACAGGTCGTTCCACGTCGGGTTGGCGTGTTCGGTCAGGGCGAGGAAATGCCCGGTGACGAGGATTGGTTGGTCGCTGTTGCCTTCGGCAAGACGATAGTCGCTGCGATGGCGTTCCAGCGCGCGATTAGCCAGATGTTTACCGCGCTCGCGATCAACGAACCGGCCCGGGTAGTCGTAATCTTCCAGATCCGGTTGGGCGCTGCTTTTGGCATCACTTTCCAGCTCGATCTTCGGCTTGATGAAGTCGTAATCGCGCCGAGTCGTGCGACTGGTGCGTGTGGCCAGGCGCAAACCAAAACGTTTGACCACCGGTCTGTCGGCGACCAGTCCGGAATCTTGTTGATAGGCCACGGGCGCGAGTTTCGGGAACACCGTCTGGTCATCGCCGAAGGTCAGTTTGTGACCACTGGCGGTGTGCTGGAAGTGGTAGTGAATACCTTCTTCCTCGCACAGGCGCTGGATGAAATCGAGATCCGATTCGTCGTACTGCACGCAGTAGATGCGCTCTGGGTAAATCGCGCTCAGCTGGAAGTGGTAATCGCTGGCGAGGATGCCGTGTTCTTCCAGCACCTGGCTGATGATCTGCTGCACGGTCATCTGCTGGAAAACGCGCTGATTGACCCGATGCGCGAGGTACGCCAGTTGCGGGCGCAGGGAGATTTTGTAGCGGGTCAGGCGCTTTCCGGCCTCGCCCTGGGCGATGCTATAGACCAGCCCGTGAATGCCGGTGCCGGTCGGAGACAACTGAAGAAACGCCAGTTTGTGCAGCACGCTTTCGAGGTTGATCGCAGCCTTTTCGCTGACCAGTTCCAACTCGAATTCGAAGGGGGTGTTGAGTGCCTCCCGGCCGGTAAACGACAAGACCTGGAAATCGGTTTCCACGCCATCGACGGTCAGGTTGAAATGAGGCTGGTTGGCCGGTGAGAACATCCCATGTTCCTCGCGCAATGCTGCGACGCGCAACAGCCTGATGGTGGGCTGGTGGCGAAAAATTCTTTAAGTAGTGAGTGTGCCTCGACCGGCGAAACCGGCCGAGGCGGTAAAACCATCAGCCGCGATTAAACGACTGGAGCACGCCAGTCATCGGAACCCGAAGTACCGGATACTTCGTGGGTCCAGGTGATTTTGCGGTAGGTGAACTGCACTTCTTCC
>NZ_JBIUWM010000130.1:0-2519 GCF_044743445.1 Pseudomonas sp. NPDC087615
ATCGAAAACCGTTTCAACGGTTCGGTGAACCAGTACTTCCTGTGCGACCGTGGCCGTTTCGGTTATGGCTACGTCAACCGCACCGACCGTCCACGTCAGCCGCTGCTGGCCGACGGCACCAAACTGGGCCTGGATCAGGCGCTGGACAAGGCTGCCGATCTGCTGCGCGGTCGCAACATTGTCGGTATCGGTTCGCCGCGTGCCAGCCTCGAAAGCAACTACGCGTTGCGCGAACTGGTTGGCGCCGAGCACTTCTACTCAGGTATCGAAGCCTGCGAACTGGAGCGCATCCGTCTGGTCCTGCAAGTGCTCAAAGACAGCCCGCTGCCAGTGCCGAACATGCGCGACATCGAAGACCACGACGCCGTGTTCGTCCTCGGTGAAGACCTGACCCAGACTGCTGCGCGTATGGCGTTGTCCCTGCGTCAGTCGGTCAAGGGCAAGGCTGAAGACATGGCAGAAGCCATGCGCGTACAGCCATGGCTCGACGCTGCGGTGAAGAATATCGGTCAGCACGCGCTGAACCCGCTGTTCATCGCCAGCCTGGCTGAAACCAAGCTCGACGACATCGCCGAAGAATGCGTTCACGCCGCTCCCGACGATCTGGCTCGCATCGGTTTTGCCGTGGCTCACGCACTGGATGCCAGCGCCCCTGCCGTTGAAGGTCTGGACGCTGAAGCACTGGAACTGGCCAAGCGCATTGCTGACGCCCTGCTCGCGGCCAAACGTCCGCTGATCATCGCCGGTACTTCGCTGGGCTCCAAAGCCCTGATCGAAGCGGCGGCGAACATCGCCAAGGCTCTGAAGCTGCGCGAGAAGAACGGTTCGATCAGCCTGATCGTCCCGGAAGCCAACAGCCTCGGTCTGGCCATGCTCGGTGGCGAATCGGTGGATGCTGCGCTGCAAGCCGTGATCGACGGCAAAGCCGACGCCATCGTCGTGCTGGAAAACGACCTGTACACCCGCACCTCGAAAGCCAAGGTCGATGCCGCATTGAACGCTGCGAAAGTGGTGATCGTTGCTGACCATCAGAAGACGGCCACCAGCGATCACGCGCATCTGGTTCTGCCAGCGGCCAGCTTCGCTGAAGGCGACGGTACGCTGGTCAGCCAGGAAGGTCGCGCCCAGCGCTTCTTCCAGGTTTTCGACCCGCAATACATGGATGCAAGCATTCTGGTTCACGAAGGCTGGCGCTGGCTGCACGCCCTGCGCTCGACCCTGCTGAACCAGCCGATCGACTGGACGCAACTGGACCACGTCACCGCTGCCGTGGCTTCGAGCAGCGAGCAACTGGCACGTATCGTCGACGCGGCACCGTCTGCCGCGTTCCGCATCAAGGGTCTGAAACTGGCGCGTGAGCCGCTGCGTTATTCCGGTCGCACCGCGATGCGCGCCGACATCAGCGTTCACGAACCACGCACCCCGCAAGACAAAGACACCGCGTTCGCCTTCTCCATGGAAGGTTACTCGGGCTCGGTTGAACCGCGTCAGCAGGTGCCATTCGCCTGGTCGCCGGGCTGGAACTCGCCGCAAGCCTGGAACAAGTTCCAGGACGAAGTCGGTGGTCACATCCGCGCTGGCGACCCGGGCACCCGCCTGATCGAAAGCACCGGTGATTCGCTGAACTGGTTCGCTGCCGCTCCGCGCGCATTCAACCCGGCGCCGGGCACCTGGCAAGCCGTGCCGTTCTTCCACCTGTTCGGCAGCGAAGAAACCTCTTCGAAAGCCGCTCCGGTTCAGGAACGCATTCCGACGGCTTACGTTGCACTGGCCAAGTCCGAAGCGGATCGCCTGGGCGTCAACGACGGCGCACTGCTGAGCCTGAACGTGGCCGGCCAGACCCTGCGTCTGCCATTGCGTATCAATGAAGAACTGGGCGCAGGTCTGGTGGCATTGCCTGCGGGCATCGCCGGCATTCCACCGGCATTCGCCGGCGTATCCGTCGACGGTCTGCAGGAGGCAGCGCAATGACCTGGTTCACCCCTGAAGTGATCGATGTGATCCTCTCGGTCATCAAAGCCATCGTGATTCTGCTGGCCGTTGTGGTTGCAGGCGCGTTGCTCAGCTTTGTCGAACGTCGCCTGCTGGGCTGGTGGCAGGACCGTTACGGTCCGAACCGCGTTGGCCCGTTTGGTATGTTCCAGATCGCCGCCGACATGCTGAAGATGTTCTTCAAGGAAGACTGGACCCCGCCGTTTGCCGACAAAGTGATCTTCACTTTGGCGCCGGTGGTGGCCATGTCCGCCCTGCTGATCGCGTTTGCGATCATCCCGATCACCCCGACCTGGGGCGTGGCGGATCTGAACATCGGCCTGCTGTTCTTCTTCGCCATGGCCGGTCTGTCGGTCTACGCGGTGCTGTTCGCCGGCTGGTCGAGTAACAACAAGTTCGCCCTGCTCGGCAGCTTGCGTGCCTCGGCGCAGACCGTGTCCTACGAAGAGTACATGGGCCTCGCCCAGATGGGCATCGTGGTGCAGGTCGGCTCGTTCAACATGCGCGACATCGACGAGTACCAGGCG
>NZ_JBIUWM010000131.1:0-2404 GCF_044743445.1 Pseudomonas sp. NPDC087615
AAGATCCTTTTGGAGAAGCGGGCGATCCTGATTGAATGTTAGTCGAATCTGGCTGATTGCATGCATGGAAAGAAAGGTTCGTCAGTTGTGCAAATACAGTGGTGGGGGCGGCTGTACACGTTTTCAACTCCGACTGCCCGGTCACCTTGACTATCGGGAAAACGGTGTTACAACCAATAGAGCCCACAGTGGGTAAAAAAGATCCGCGGAGTCAATCCTTTTAACGGATTAGATTGCGGATGTCCTGGATGATACTCCAGCGTTGGAGTCTGTTGCAGAGGGATTTGAGCATGGCTGTCGTCGGCAAGGTGAAATGGTTCAACAATGCCAAGGGGTTCGGATTCATCAATACCGACGCCCGTGAAGGTCGAGACGAGGCTGGTAAAGAAATTGATTTCTTTGCGCACTACTCCGCCATTGAAATGGACGGGTATAAAACCCTCAAGGCTGGGCAGGCCGTAAGCTTCGTGATCGCTCAGGGCCCCAAAGGCCTGCACGCGGTCAATATTACAGCGGTCGTAGCCACAGAAGAAAAAGAAACGGTCCCGGACACCTTTCGAGAACAAAAAGTTACCAGCTGACGCGTCAAAACCTTCAGCCATAAAAAACCGCCCCTCTATTATCCGAGAGGGGCGGTTTTTTGCATGCTTGCAGTTCTTACATATGCGAGATCAGCGCATCACCGAAGCCCGAAGACGACACCAGTTTGGCCCCATCCATCAGACGCTCGAAGTCATAAGTCACGGTCTTGGCACTGATGGCGCCGTTGGTGCCCTTGATGATCAGATCCGCCGCTTCGGTCCAGCCCATGTGACGCAGCATCATTTCTGCCGAGAGAATCAGCGAACCCGGGTTGACCTGATCCTTGCCGGCGTACTTCGGCGCAGTACCGTGGGTGGCTTCGAACATCGCTACGGTGTCGGACAGGTTAGCGCCCGGCGCGATACCGATACCGCCCACTTCCGCCGCCAGAGCGTCGGAGAGGTAGTCGCCATTGAGGTTTAGGGTGGCGATCACATCGTATTCGGCCGGGCGCAGCAGGATTTGCTGGAGCATGGCGTCGGCAATGGCATCCTTGACGATCACGTTCTTGCCGGTTTTCGGGTTCTTGAACTGCATCCACGGACCGCCGTCGAGCAGGGTCGCGCCGAACTCTTCGGCGGCCACTTCGTAGGCCCATTCCTTGAAGGCACCTTCGGTGAACTTCATGATGTTGCCTTTGTGCACGATAGTCAGCGAATCGCGGTCGTTATCGACCACATACTGCAGAGCCTTGCGCGCCAGGCGCTTGGTGCCCTCGAGGGAAACCGGCTTGACGCCGATACCGCAGTTTTCGTCGAAACGGATCTTGGTGACGCCCATTTCTTCTTTAAGGAATTTGATGACCTTGGTGGCTTCCGGCGAACCGGCCTTCCATTCGATGCCAGCGTAGATATCCTCGGAGTTCTCGCGAAAGATGGTCATGTCGACGTCGCCAGGCTTTTTCACCGGGCTTGGCACGCCCTCGAACCAGCGCACCGGACGCAGGCAGACGTACAAATCGAGTTGCTGACGCAGAGCCACGTTCAGCGAGCGGATGCCGCCACCGACCGGGGTGGTCAGCGGGCCCTTGATGGAAACCACGTAATCCTTGACTGCGTCGAGCGTTTCCTGAGGCAGCCAAGTGTCCTGATCGTAAACCTGAGTGGCTTTTTCCCCGGCGAAGACTTCCATCCAGGAAATCTTGCGTTTGCCGCCGTATGCCTTTTGAACTGCAGCATCGACAACCTTGATCATCACCGGGCTGATGTCAACACCAATGCCGTCACCTTCGATGAAGGGGATGATCGGGTTATCTGGAACATTGAGAGAATGGTCTGCATTGACGGTGATTTTGTCGCCGACGGCTGGAACCTGAATCTTCTTGTAACCCATGCTGAACTCCATTGTTTGGATTGAACATCTGGCTTGGTTCGAGCGTAACCCAGTTAAATCAACACGCAAACCCTCTGTTCAAGGCGCAGGCACATCTCGTTTCGTACAACCCTGAAAGCAAAGGGAAAAGCGCCAAACTCAAGCATTGCGCAAGACTCTACGCCCCACCCCGCCCTGCGACCTTTAGACCAATGGACGAGATTCGATGCATATGAACCATCGGCAGATTGCCAGCTACCTATGTATAATGCCGCCCGCTGACCAAAGGGTCACGACGGCTGGCCTCTCTAGAACGAGACTTTCCGCCTGATTGGTTGAACTGTTACCGCAGTCCGACTGCTTGACGCTCAACGATGCACCCAACATCACCGCGAAGAATCTCGACATTCGGTTCATGGATGACTTTGAACGAACGCGCTTACCCGGCGCCCCTCGAGTTTCTGCGCACGCTTTAGCAAAGAAGAGAGTGTTTTGGCGAGTATGCCGACCC
>NZ_JBIUWM010000132.1:0-1044 GCF_044743445.1 Pseudomonas sp. NPDC087615
CTGCAGCGTGCGCTCTTTGGGCGGCGGCGTGGTCAGCGGGTGATCCGCCTTGTAAGGGCCTTCCGGCATGTTGCGCATGCACTGGTCGATGATCTTGATGCTCTGGCGCATCTCTTCGACGCGGACCATGCAGCGGTCGTAGGCATCGCCGTTGGCGGCCAGCGGCACTTCGAACTCGAAGTTTTCGTAGCCGGAGTATGGACGCGCTTTACGCAGGTCGAAGTCGCAACCGGTCGAGCGCAGGCCCGCACCGGTGACGCCCCATTCCAGGGCCTCTTTGGTGTTGTACTGGGCAACGCCGATGGTGCGACCCTTGAGGATGCTGTTCTGCAGGGCTGCCTTGGTGTATTCGTCGAGGCGTTTTGGCAGCCATTCAACGAAATCTTTCACCAGTTTTTCCCAGCCGCGTGGCAGATCGTGCGCGACGCCACCGATGCGGTACCAGGCCGGGTGCAGGCGGAAACCGGTGATGGCTTCGATCACCGTGTACGCCTTCTGGCGGTCGGTGAAAGTGAAGAATACCGGGGTCATAGCGCCGACGTCCTGGATGTACGTACCCAGGAACAGCAGGTGGCTGGTGATCCGGAAGAACTCGGCCATCATGATGCGGATGACGTCGACCTTCTCGGGCACCTTGATGCCGGCCAGCTTTTCGACCGAGAGCACGTACGGCAGGTTGTTCATCACACCGCCGAGGTAGTCGATACGGTCGGTGTAAGGAATGAAGCTGTGCCATGACTGACGCTCAGCCATCTTCTCGGCACCACGGTGGTGGTAACCGATGTCAGGGACGCAGTCGACGATCTCTTCACCGTCCAGTTGCAGGATGATGCGGAAAGCACCGTGAGCCGAAGGGTGGTTCGGACCCAGGTTGAGGAACATGTAGTCCTCGTTCGGCCCGGAACGCTTCATGCCCCAGTCTTCAGGGCGGAAACGCGCGGCTTCTTCCTCAAGCTGTTGCTTGGCCAGGTTCAGGCTGTACGGATCGAATTCGGTGGCGCGCGCCACCCACAGCACCGGCATACGGGTGCGGGTCGACTGAGC
>NZ_JBIUWM010000132.1:1054-2324 GCF_044743445.1 Pseudomonas sp. NPDC087615
CTTTGAAATCGATGCCGTACATGTCCCAGACTTCACGCTCGTACCAGTTGGCGTTCGGCCAGATGCTGGTGACGGTCGGCAAGCTCAGGTCGCTTTCGGACAAGGCGACCTTGATCATCACGTCACTATTACGCTCAAGCGACATGAGGTGATAGAACACGGTGAATTCGGCGTCCGAAGGCAGCCCTTGACGCTTGGTGCGCAGACGCTCGTCCACGCCGTGCAGGTCATAGAGCATGACGTACGGCTTGGGCAGGTTGCGCAGGAAAGTCAGGACTTCGACGAGTCTGGCGCGCGCCACCCACAGCACCGGCATACCGGTGCGGGTCGACTGAGCGGTGAACGCTTCGGCGCCAAAACGGTTGTTCAATTCAACGACCACATCCTGGTCGTCTGCCTTGTAAGGCGGGATGTACAGAGCGCTGCCTGTAGTCATGGTTATTTTTTCGCTTTCGGTCAACGTAAAGAATGAAGCCAGCTTCTCGTTTCTTTGTAAGAACAGATCTGGATCAGACTTCGTCAGGGCTGCGCAGGTTGGTGACTGCGATTCGCTGTTCGCGGCGCGCATCCTTCTGCGAAGGCATGTCGGCGCGATAAACGCCTTGATCACCAACGACCCAGGACAGTGGGCGACGCTCCTTGCCAATCGATTCCTGCAACAGCATCAAGCCTTGCAGAAATGCTTCTGGACGGGGCGGGCAGCCAGGTACGTAGACGTCCACCGGCAGGAACTTGTCCACCCCTTGAACCACGGAGTAGATGTCGTACATGCCACCGGAGTTGGCGCACGAACCCATGGAGATAACCCACTTCGGTTCGAGCATTTGCTCGTAGAGACGCTGAATGATCGGCGCCATCTTGATGAAGCAGGTACCGGCGATAACCATGAAGTCGGCCTGGCGCGGCGATGCCCGGATAACTTCGGCGCCAAAGCGCGCAATGTCGTGGGGCGCCGTGAAGGCGGTGGTCATTTCCACGTAGCAGCACGACAAGCCAAAGTTGTACGGCCACAGGGAGTTCTTGCGTCCCCAGTTGACCGCGCCACTCAGCACGTCTTCCAGCTTGCCCATGAAAATGTTTTTGTGAACTTGATCTTCTAACGGATCGGAAACGGTTTCCCGTTCGCCAATCGGATACTGCTCGTTAGGAGCATCGGGGTCGATCCTGGTGAGATTGTATTGCATTGCCAAAGCCGCCTTGTTTCAGCTTCGCTTGCCTCTTGCGACGAGCTTCCGGAGCCCAGTCAAGGGCGCCCACTCGGAACAGGTAG
>NZ_JBIUWM010000133.1:0-2236 GCF_044743445.1 Pseudomonas sp. NPDC087615
TGCTCGTTGAGTCGTACGTATTTTCTTCGCTCAATGCCTTCACTCCCGATGGTCGTGGGTCTGGGTGATACGGCCCTGTTCCACGTGGAACAGGGCGACTGGCGTTTCCGTCTGCCAGCCTTCCCTCAATAATTCATGATCTACACAGGTGATAAAAACCTGGCAGCGTAAGTCTTCCAGCAAGCGGCACAACGCGCGACGGTGGTTCTCGTCCAATTCGGACGGCAAGTCATCCACCAGATAAATACACTGGCCGCGGCGGGCTTGGCTAACCAAGTGCCCCTGGGCAATCCGCAAGGCACAGACCACCAACTTCTGCTGACCCCGGGACAAAATGTCCGCGGCGTTGTGTGCGCCCAATCTAAGACGCAAATCAGCCCGTTGTGGTCCGGCCTGGGTATGACCTATTTGCTGATCCCGTTGCAGGGATCCGGCAAGTACGGCACTCAGTTCCCGGTCTTTGTCCCAGCCTCGGTAATAGCTAAGCGTCAAACCTTCGAGTTCAACCAGTTCACTCAAGGTTTGTTCAAAGACTGGTTTCAAGGCTTTGATGTAAGCGCGACGGTATTCATCTATTTCAGCGCTGGCCTGGCACAACTCCCTGTCCCAAACCGCTTGCGAAACGGCGTCAAGTGTACCATGCCGCAGCCAAGAGTTTCTCTGGCGCAGGGCCTTCTGCAAGCGCTGCCAAGTGGCCATGAAGCGCGGCTCGACGTGAAACACGCCCCAATCGAGGAACTGCCGGCGAATCTTGGGCGCGCCTTCGAGCAAACGAAAGCTGTCCGGGTTGATCAACTGGAGCGGCAGGATTTCTGCCAGTTGCGCGGCGCTACGGGCGTTCTGGCCGTCGATGCGGATCTGAAACTCGCCCTGACGGTCGCGGGATATCCCCAGTGCACTGTGCCCGCCCTCGGCCAATTCAACCTGACCGAACACGGTGCAAGCGAGTTGTTCGTACTGGATGACCGGCAACAGCCGCGTGCTACGAAATGAACGGGCAAGCCCCAGCAGATGAATGGCTTCCAGAACACTGGTTTTGCCGCTGCCGTTGGCGCCGTAAAGGATATTGATGCGGGGGGATGGGGAGAAGGTCACCGGGTGCAGATTGCGTACCGCGGTGACCGAAACACGACTTAAGGACATCCAGAGTCAGCTGATTACAGGCGCATCGGCATGACAACGTAAGCCGAATCGTCGTTGTCAGACTCTTGCACCAGCGCACTGCTGTTGGAGTCGGACAGGATCAGACGAACCTGCTCGGTAGTCATTACGCCCAGCACGTCGAGCAGATAGCTCACGTTGAAGCCAATTTCCAGGGAGCCGCCGTTGTATTCAACGCCCACCTCTTCTTCCGCTTCTTCCTGCTCCGGGTTATTGGCCTGGATCTTCAACTGACCACTGGCCAGTTGCAGACGGATACCACGGTACTTCTCGTTGGACAGAATCGCAGTACGGCTGAACGCTTCACGCAGCGCCTGACGATCGCCCAACACTAGCTTGTCGCCGCCCTTGGGCAGAACACGCTCGTAGTCCGGGAACTTACCGTCGACCAGTTTCGAGGTGAAGGTGAATTCACCAGTAGTAGCTCTGATGTGGTGCTGGCCAAGAACGATACTGACGTTGCCGTCCGGCTCGGTGAGCAGACGCGCCAGTTCGAGAATACCTTTGCGCGGCACGATCACCTGATGGCGATCCGGCTGACCAATATCGGCCTGCATCGAGCACATCGCCAGACGGTGACCGTCGGTGGCCACGGCGCGGATGACGCCGGCCGAGACTTCAAGCAGCATACCGTTGAGGTAATAGCGTACGTCCTGCTGGGCCATGGCGAAGCTGGTGCGTTCGATCAGACGACGCAGTTTGCTTTGCTCGAGGCTGCAGGTCAGCGAACCCGGGCCCTCTTCAACCGTAGGGAAATCGTTGGCCGGCAGCGTCGACAGGGTGAAGCGGCTGCGACCGGCCTTCACCACCAGCTTCTGCTCGTCGAGCTTGATGTCGATCAGCGCATCGTTAGGCAGGCTTTTGCAGATGTCCATCAGCTTGCGCGCAGGCACGGTGATGGAGCCTGTTTCGGCCGGCTCTTCAAGTTGCACGCGACCAACCAGCTCGACCTCCAGATCGGTACCGGTCAGCGACAGTTGCTGGCCTTCGACAACCAGCAGCACGTTGGAGAGTACCGGCAAGGTCTGTCGGCGCTCGACGACGCCTGCGACCAGTTGCAGGGGTTTCAACAGTG
>NZ_JBIUWM010000134.1:0-2178 GCF_044743445.1 Pseudomonas sp. NPDC087615
TCGATATCATCGTTAACACCGGTGATGATGGAGCCTGCCTGAAGGTTCAGGGTTTTTAGGCTTTCTTCAAAGAGTTCCGCAAAGCTTTCGCTCATTTTAATTCCTGTAAATGAGGGCGAAGGATACGCCCATCTCCACACCCCAGACGGTGTGGGTTAGTTTCATATAGAAGAAGCGCCGCAGGACTATGACTGGTCCCCTGCAACCTTCTTGGTCACCCGGCGATATCGCGAATGGCGATCTCGCTCATGATGCGTTCAAGCACCTGATCGATGGACAACTCCGTGGAATCCAGCTGTATCGCGTCAGCCGCCGGTTTAAGCGGGGCTACCGCTCGCTGGGTGTCACGCTCGTCGCGTGCACGGATCTCATCTAGCAGACTCGACAGACTAACACCCTCGACTTTGCCCTTCAACTGCAAATATCGGCGGCGCGCCCGCTCCTCGGCACTGGCGGTCAGGAAAATCTTAAGCGGCGCATTCGGAAAAACCACCGTACCCATGTCGCGACCATCGGCCACCAGCCCCGGCGACTCCTGAAAAGCACGCTGGCGCTGCAACAGCGCCTCGCGCACGGCCGGCAATGCAGCCACTTGAGAAGCGCCGGAACCGACGCCTTCAGTTCGAATCACATCGCTGACTTCGTCACCTTCCAGAATGATGCGCTGCAACTGACCGTCGGTCGCCGCGATGAACTGCACATCCAGATGAGCGGCGAGTTTCTTCAGCAGCTCTTCATTGGTCAGGTCGACACCATGGTTGTGGGCGGCAAAAGCCAGCAAACGGTAAAGCGCACCGGAATCCAACAGATTCCAGCCCAGACGCTTGGCCAGAATCCCGGCGACGGTGCCCTTGCCCGAGCCACTTGGCCCATCAATGGTGATGACCGGTGCAATGTTCTTCACGACTGAGCCTCTTGTGCCACACGAATACCGACCTGCCCGCACAGCGCGAGGAAGTTCGGGAACGACGTCGCGACGTTGGCGCAATCATGGATGCGGATCGGTGCAGTGGCGCGCAGCGAGGCCACGCTGAAAGCCATGGCAATACGGTGATCGCCGTGACCATGCACTTCGCCGCCGCCGATCTGGCCGCCGTCGATGATGATGCCCTCCGGGGTCGGTTCGCACTTGACGCCCAGCGCCAGCAAACCGTCCGCCATGACCTGGATGCGATCCGATTCCTTGACCCGCAGCTCTTCTGCGCCGGTCAGCACAGTGCGCCCTTCGGCACACGCGGCTGCCACGAACAGCACCGGGAATTCGTCGATGGCCAGTGGAACCAGCTCTTCAGGAATCTCGATACCTTTGAGCTTAGCTGCTCGCACGCGCAGGTCGGCTACAGGTTCGCCGCCGACTTCACGCTGGTTTTCCAGAGTGATGTCCGCCCCCATCAGGCGCAGGATGTCGATGACGCCGGTACGGGTCGGATTGATGCCGACATGCTCAAGCACCAACTCCGAACCTTCGGCGATCGATGCCGCCACTAGGAAGAACGCCGACGACGAGATGTCGCCTGGCACTTCGATATGGGTCGCCGTCAGCTTGCCACCGGACTCGACCGACGCCGTAGCGCCATTGACGCTTACCGGGTAACCAAAACCGCGCAGCATGCGCTCGGTGTGGTCACGCGTCGGCGCCGGCTCGGTGACGGTGGTCTTGCCTTCAGCGTACAGGCCGGCAAGCAGCAGGCAGGACTTCACCTGGGCACTGGCCATCGGCATGGTGTAAGTCAGGCCTTTGAGCTTGTGCCCGCCACGAATGGTCATCGGCGGACGACCTTCAGCCGCGGTTTCAATCACCGCGCCCATTTCACGCAGCGGATTGGCCACGCGATTCATCGGACGCTTGGACAGCGAAGCATCGCCCGTCAGGGTGCTGTCGAAGTTCTGCGCGGCCAGCAGGCCGGACAGCAGACGCATCGACGTGCCGGAGTTACCCAGATAGATCGGGCCCGGCGCAGGCTTCAGGCCGTGCAGGCCGACACCGTGAATGGTCACGCGGCCGTGGTGCGGCCCCTCAATGACCACGCCCATATCGCGAAATGCCTGCAAGGTCGCCAGGGCGTCTTCGCCCTCGAGGAAGCCTTCGACTTCGGTGACGCCTTCGGCCAGCGAACCGAGCATGATCGAACGGTGGGAAATCGATTTGTCACCCGGTACGCGAATCCGACCGGACAG
>NZ_JBIUWM010000135.1:0-2118 GCF_044743445.1 Pseudomonas sp. NPDC087615
GTCGTCGAATACTTTGCGTTTGTCGGTCATGGAGAGCTCCTCAATAGGTGTATTTTCCACCTATCGGGGTGTCCGGGGAAATTAGACCACTGCAGGGTGGTGTGCTCAACAAGTCTTTCACCTCTTTGAAAGGACCGCTTATACGCAGGCCCTGACCCTCCTCGAACGGTATCCACTGGCAACTACTGTCGGACAACCAGACGGGCGTCATGTCACGCCATGGACGGGGAGGTTTGAAATTGCCGGTTCGACTGTTTTTGATCAAATGTCGGTTTTCGAGAGTATCTACCGGATCACCGACCATGCTCAGTTCCAGGTAGACACTGCCTGGCTCGGCGCCCGGCAAGTCGATGGTTACTGAATCAATAGCGCTGACGAAAGCCAGGCCAGAACGGCCATTATCAGGCGCCGGCTTGGAACTGCTTTGCATGGTGACCCGAGGCGTATAGAGGATGAGGTACAAACGGTCGAGTTCGTCCTGTTGGGCTTTGGGCGCAATAGGCTCCAAATCGTTAGCTCGGGCCTTAGACCAACAGCAGTTGTTCAGGAAATTTTGCAACGGTGTCTTTTCGAAAAACCACGCTGTCAGGTATACCGCGCCCAAGGCGGCAATGATCCAGTTCAACGGCCCCATGTAGAGCGTGTAGCGCAAGATGGCGACTTCCGCGGTTATTGAACCGGTCAAGGCGCGGGCGGTATAGCCAAACCCTAGCATCGCTTGGGCACCGAAGGCCGCTACCTGCCCCCCGACCGCGATTTGGCGCATTTTCAGCCAAGGATCGACTCGGTTTTGGGCGCTCTCGATCTGTACTTGCAAAGACTTGAACTCTGCCCCCGCTGCAACAAATGACAACCCACCAATCACCCCACCAAACAACGTAAGCGCGGGCGCAGCAGAACCAAAGAAGTAAAACCGATCCCTCCCCAACCCCATCCGCACCTGACTATCCACCACCGCCACCAACGCCGCCGCCCCATACAAACTCGCCGACACCGTGTCATTCACTCGCCGGGCATCCATCCCCTCCAACACCCCGGCCTCGCTCAAATAGTTCTGCACATTCACCACGTTCACCAACAACGCCGCCAACGGCACCACTCCCCCGCTGTTGACCACCACGGGCGAATTCACAATCCGCTCCACCCGCCCAACGCCAATGGCTTTCCCCGTCTTGTTCACCCATTCACTCAACGCCTCGGCCCGTTGCCCGAACAACTTCCACACCTGCCGCGTGCCCTCGGTCACGAATTGCAAACGGCTTTCCCCGCCCAACCTCGCGGCAAGAAAAATGCTCATCCACGACGCGCTGAAGCCCTTGTCACCCTTGAGCAACAACAACGCCGCACCCAGTCGATTGACCAGCATATTCCATTGACTGTCGGCCTCGCGGGCCATGGTCGCGATGTCATCCAGCACCACCACACTCAACGGCGCCAGGGCCTGATGGGTGGCGCTGATGTTGTCGGCGGACAGGGCGGCCATCAACTCGCCAAGACGCGAGGCGTTGTTGACGGCGGCCTCAATCGACGGCGTCCAGGCGTTGAACAGTTGCCGGAGTGCGCCACCGTCGGCGGCGCGCACGTAGTCGGCGTATTGCTCGGCGCCTAGGGCGCGGAGGCATTGGGCGGTTAGGCAACCGCTGGCGAGTTCGGTCAGCCATTGGCGCGTCGGCAGGTCGTCGTAATCGACAAACCAGGTGCCGCTGGCCGAGCGTTTCAGGTACACGCCACGGTCGGCGAACAACGCCGTGTGGCGTTGTTCGAGTTGTTGGAAGTGGCCGGCGGCGGTGTCGGTGAACCATGTGTCCATGGCATCGAGGTCGATGTACTTGCCGACCTTGGCGCTGAATGCGTGATTGTTGAGGTTGGCGTGTTTTTCCGCGCGGTATTGCCGGACCACGTCCTCCGCTTCGTAGTACAGATCGGCCGGAATAAACGCCCGCACCGGGCCGACAATGGCTGCGATACGCGCATCACGGGCGGCCGCTTCGGCCTGGGTCGGCCGACCGCCGTATTGACGATCCCGGGTTTCAACCCTGAGTTCCTCATTCAGCCGATCCTGGGTGTCGAGCATGATCTGGCCCTGCTCGGGCGTGAGGCTGATGTCGCGATCCTTGT
>NZ_JBIUWM010000136.1:0-1961 GCF_044743445.1 Pseudomonas sp. NPDC087615
CGGATACTGCTTATCAGACTCAATGCCATGCTGCGAGACGGCACCGAATGGCGGTGACGAATGGCAGGGTAAAGACAGTTGCTCCCACAGGGTTTGCGGCGACTTCAGAGAAACGCCAGGCACAAAAAAACGGGAGCCCCTGCGGACTCCCGTTTTTGTGTTGCCGATTTGCAGATTACTTGGCCTTGTAAATGATCCCCGGGCTGCACTGGACCATCTGGTAATGATCCGGCAAACCGTTCAGCGCTTCGGAAGCGCCAAGGAACAGATAACCACCCGGCTTCAGCGTGCTGTGAATGCGCAACAGAATGTCTTTCTTCACTTCAGCAGAGAAGTAGATCAACACGTTGCGGCAGAACACGATGTCGAACTTGCCCAGGCTGGCGTAACTGTCGAGCAAATTGAACGAGCGAAACTCCACCCGGTTCTTGATCGGTGCCTTGATGACCCAGCGCCCTGGTCCTTTCGGATCGAAAAAACGCTGCAGACGATCGGGGGACAAACCGCGACCGATTGCCAGGCTGTCGTACTCGCCAGTCTTGCAGTTGTTCAGCATGCTGCCGGAAAGATCGGTGGCAACGATCTGCACGCCCATCTTCAACTGGCCAAGGTTGACGCGCTCGAACTCATCGATAGACATCGAAAGCGAGTACGGCTCCTGACCCGACGAGCAGGCTGCCGACCAGATCCGCAGACGCTGGTTGGGGCTGGCCTTGATGGCTTCGGGCAGCACCTTGTTCTTCAAGACTTCAAACGGATAGGTGTCACGAAACCACAGGGTTTCGTTGGTTGTCATGGCATCGACTACCTGCTCGCGCAAACCGCTGCGCGGCTGGGTCTGGATGCGCTGAACCAGCTCACCCAGGGACTTGATGCCTTGCTGCTCCATCAGTTTGTTGAGACGGCTCGAGACCAGGTACTGCTTGTTTTCACCGAGCAAAATGCCACAGGCTTTTTCCAGGAAGACCCGGAACTGTTCGAAATCCAAATTACCCGTAGACAAATTGATGCCGCCTCTTAAATCGTGTTGACCGCCAGGGACAAAAGGTCCCTAGCTGATATCTGCTGCTTTGATCCGGTCGACTACCCGGGATGCCAGGTCATCAGGGCGGAACTTGGCCAAAAAGTCATCGGCACCGACTTTCTTGACCATCGCCTGATTGAATACCCCCGACAACGAAGTATGCAGGATGATATGAAGCTTTTGCATGCGTGCATCGCCGCGGATTTCGGCCGTCAGGGTGTACCCGTCCATCTCCGGCATCTCGATGTCGGAAATCATCATCAGGAACTCTTCTTCCGGCTTCTTGCCCTCGTCGACCAGCTTGCGCAGGTAATCCAGCGCCTGCTTGCCGTCGTTCAACGCCACGACTTCGACGCCGATCGTCTGCAGGCAACGCGTGACCTGCTTGCGCGCCACCGACGAGTCATCGACCGTCAACACCCGCAGCGACAATGCCTTGGTCTGCGTCTCGACATCGACCACACCGACCGAAATCGCTTCCGGCGTCGGTGCAACTTCCGCCAGCACCTTTTCGACGTCGATGATTTCGACTAACTGATTGTCCACCCGAGTCACAGCGGTCAGGTAATGATCGCGCCCCGTGCCCTTGGGCGGTGGATGGATCTCCTCCCAGTTCATGTTGACGATGCGCTCCACCGAGCGAACCAGGAAACCCTGGGTCTTGGTGTTGTACTCCGTGATGATCACGAACGGATTTTTCTTGTCTTTCAACGCCCCGGAACCGGTCGCCATTGCCAGATCAAGGATCGGAATGGTCGCCCCCCGAATATTTGCCACCCCGCACACGACAGGACTGGACTTGGGCATCAGCGTCAGTTGCGGGCATTGCAGCACTTCCCGAACCTTGAACACGTTGATCCCGTAGAGCTGCTGACCGTCGAGACGGAACAACAACAGCTCCAGGCGATTCTGCCCTACCAGTTGCGTGCGCTGGTTC
>NZ_JBIUWM010000137.1:0-1938 GCF_044743445.1 Pseudomonas sp. NPDC087615
CATCGAGTAGGAGGCGGATTCACATCCGCCGTCCTCTCACACCACCGTACGTACGGTTCCGTATACGGCGGTTCAGGTTATACGGTTAAGTCGGTTTATCGTGTCCAGTATCGAGACCAGGCCGAGGTTGTCCCATCGTTTCTTCGCCAGCGCCTGATTCATATGTGACGCTCCCGAGTTCCACCATGGGCCGCGGCCGTTGAACACTGATTTGCAGGCCCGCTCCTCTTTGAGTCCCAAGCGCATCAGGTTGCGCGCCCTCGTGGAGGGCCACTTCCATTGACGCCAGAGGACGCAGCGAAGCTTGCGCCGCACCCAGCCGTCCAGTTCTTCAAGTGGCCTTCTGCTTCGGCTAAGCTGGAAATAACCCGCCCAACCGCGTAGTACCGGGTTTATTCGCTCGATGATCGTAGCCATCTTGCAACCCTGTGCGCCGTGCAGCAGCTCTCTGAGCCGATCACGCAAGCGATTCAGGCTCATCGTTGCCACTTTCAGCTTCGGCTGTTTATGCCAGCTCATCCCGTAACCTAAGTAATCACAGACCCATGGCCGTGCCACGCGGCTCTTTTCCCGATTCAGCGTTAGTTTCAAACGCTGATTCAGGAAGCGCTCAACCCCGGCCAGCACTCGTTCGCCAGCACGGCGACTGCGCACATAGATGTTCGCATCGTCGGCATAACGCACAAAGCGATGCCCCCGCCGCTCCAGTTCGCGATCGAGTTCGTTGAGCAGGATGTTCGACAGCAACGGCGAGAGCGGGCCGCCTTGCGGCGTCCCCTCCTGCCGTCGGCTGACGATCCCGCCCGACATGATTCCGGCTTCGAGGTAACGACGGATCAGCCTGAGCACCCGCCTGTCTTCGATTTGACGCTCGACGTAGGCCATCAATACATCGTGGTTGACCCGATCAAAGAATTTCTCCAGGTCAAGTTCCACGCACCAGCGGTGGCCCGCCGCCACATGGGCACGGGCAGTTTCAATGGCTTGATGAGCGCTTCTACCCGGACGAAAACCGTAGCTGTAATCCGAGAACAGAGGGTCGAAGATCGGCGTGAGCTGTTGCAGCAGGGCCTGTTGGATCAGGCGATCCACGACACAGGGAATGCCCAACTGCCGTGTTCCACCTTTGGGTTTTGGGATTTCAACGGCGCGCACACCTTGCGGGTGATACACGCCGGCCAGCAACCGAGCCTTGAGAGTCGGCCAATACTGTTTCGTGTAGTCCGCCAGTTGATCGACCGTCATGCCATCGGCACCCGGTGCGCCCTTGTTGCTGACCACACGTTGATACGCACGCCTGAGGTTGGCCGGTGCAAGCACCCGCTCCATCAGCGTGTCCGGCTCCGCGTTCGTCCACGTCACAGACGCCGCCGATGCCTGCGCACTGCCAGCCGCAAACCCTGGATTCCGTCCAGAGCTTGGGGTTACAGCCCTCTTGTGGAGAGATTTCTGCTTTTCGGACATTCGACGAGACTCTAACGCCTACTGGCGGCATAACCTGTTCGGCCCTTGGTGGCGTGGTTTTTTTTTCCGCCACTTACTACGGCCTCGGCTGACTTCTGCAGGTTCATCCCGTCGCCTCTCGGCGCTCGGTAGCACGATGGCAAACCTGCAGATCTCCCAGGGTAATTCGCGCGACCTTCCTGCTTATGCCTGTCGGATATACGTCACAGCGCTCCGTGCAAGTATCGGGCTTTGACGATTGTGGCCGTCTTACCCCGCTGTGCCGCCTCATCCGCTTCCTGTTCGTCAGGCCAGCATTTTGCCTCGGGCTTCCTTCAGATTCGCAGTCACCCGCGACACCCTTGCCTCTGGCTAACACTTCCCCTTGCCGGGTGTGTAGAGGACTTTCACCTCCAAGTCGTTCGGCTCACCACCACAGTGAGCTGAACAGCGCCAGTCACGGCGCTACGCGCCATGCCTGGCGCACCACAAAAA
>NZ_JBIUWM010000138.1:0-1878 GCF_044743445.1 Pseudomonas sp. NPDC087615
GTGGGCGGGAAGGGCGGTGGTCGTCCGGACATGGCGCAGGGCGGCGGTGTCGACGCCGGCGCACTGGATGGCGCACTGGCGTTGACCGTTCCATTCGTCGAGCAGGGTTTATAAGGCGGCCCGCCGGGCCCGCAGTCTAGTGGTGGGCCCGGCGGCTGTTTGTGTGATTATTGGGCGCCCTTCATGGGCAGAGGCGGCTTTGAAATGGCTTTGATCGTACAGAAATTTGGAGGCACCTCGGTCGGCACTGTCGAGAGAATCGAGCAGGTCGCCGACAAGGTTAAGAAATTCCGCGATGCCGGCGATGACCTGGTGGTCGTGCTGTCTGCAATGAGCGGCGAAACCAACCGTCTGATCGATCTGGCCAAGCAAATCAGTGGCGACGGTCAACCGGTTCCCCGTGAACTGGACGTGATCGTTTCCACCGGTGAGCAGGTGACGATTGCCCTGTTGGCCATGGCGCTGATCAAGCGCGGTGTGCCGGCGGTGTCGTACACCGGTAATCAGGTGCGGATCCTGACGGACAGTGCACACAATAAAGCGCGTATCCTGCAGATTGATGACCAGAAGATTCGTGGTGATCTGAAAGCAGGTCGCGTGGTGGTTGTCGCTGGTTTTCAGGGTGTCGACGAACACGGCAACATCACCACCCTCGGTCGCGGCGGTTCCGATACCACGGGAGTGGCACTGGCGGCAGCGCTCAAGGCGGATGAGTGTCAGATCTACACCGACGTTGATGGTGTTTACACCACCGACCCGCGTGTTGTGTCGGTCGCTCAGCGTCTGGACAAGATCACCTTCGAAGAGATGCTGGAAATGGCCAGTCTCGGTTCCAAGGTGTTGCAGATCCGTGCGGTGGAATTCGCCGGCAAGTACAACGTTCCGCTGCGCGTACTGCACAGCTTCAAGGAGGGTCCGGGCACCCTCATTACTATTGATGAAGAGGAAACCTTGGAACAGCCGATCATTTCCGGCATCGCTTTCAACCGCGATGAAGCCAAGCTGACCATCCGTGGCGTGCCAGACACTCCAGGTGTGGCGTTCAAGATTCTCGGCCCGATCAGTGCTGCGAACATCGAAGTCGACATGATCGTGCAGAACGTCGCGCACGATAACACCACCGACTTCACCTTCACTGTGCACCGCAACGACTACCAGGGCGCGCAGACCGTGCTGGAAAACACCGCTCGCGAGATCGGTGCCCGTGAAGTGGTGGGTGACACCAAGATTGCCAAAGTCTCGATCGTCGGCGTCGGCATGCGTTCCCACGCTGGCGTGGCCAGTCGCATGTTCGAATCCCTGGCCAAGGAAAGCATCAACATCCAGATGATCTCGACTTCGGAAATCAAGGTTTCCGTCGTCATTGAAGAGAAATATCTGGAGCTGGCTGTGCGCGCCCTGCACACGGCTTTCGAACTGGATGCTCCTGCCCGTCAGGGCGAGTAATTCCGTTTCCTTGAAGGGCGCGGTTTGATCGCGCCCTTTATTTTTGAATGACGCGAGACCTGAACTGTTCTTTTGCTCGCGCTAGTCAATACTCAGGCATGTAGGGCTACGATCGCTCCGGTTGTAGGTCGGGTGCCTTTTTTTTGCAGACTGTTGTCCCTGAACTGAATTGCGTGAGGAGAAAGGTATGCTGATTCTGACTCGTCGGTGCGCAGAAAGCCTGATTATCGGTGAGGGCGAAATCACCGTAACCGTGCTCGGCGTTAAAGGAAATCAAGTGCGTATCGGCGTCAACGCCCCGAAAGAGGTTGCCGTGCACCGTGAGGAAATTTACCTGCGTATAAAGAAGGAGAAGGACGAAGAACCAAGCCATTAATTTTTATCGTTTTTTATGTTTGCAAACGGGGAAGAAGGTGGTTAATATACGCCCCG
>NZ_JBIUWM010000139.1:0-1821 GCF_044743445.1 Pseudomonas sp. NPDC087615
AACCCGGCAGGGATGCCGAGTTTTTCGGTAACCTTCACGTACTCTTCGCAAACCTGCATGGCCATGTCACGGCTTTCCAGCACGTTCATGCCGCCGAACAGCACCATGGGTTTGTCGTTGGCAATTTCGATGTCGCCGACGCGGATGATCTTCTGTGCCATCGGGGTTACGCCTTCTTCTGGTGTTGAGCCAACGCTGCTTTGACAAAACCGCTGAACAGCGGATGGCCATCGCGTGGTGTCGAGGTGAACTCAGGGTGGAACTGGCAAGCCACGAACCATGGATGATCCGGTGCTTCAACCACTTCAACCAGCGCAGCATCAGCGGAACGACCGGAGATTTTCAGGCCGGCTTCGATGATTTGCGGCAGCAGGTTGTTGTTCACTTCGTAACGATGACGGTGACGCTCGACAATCACGTCCTTGCCGTAGCAATCGTGCACTTTGGAGCCGGCTTCGAGCAGGCAATCCTGAGCGCCGAGGCGCATGGTGCCGCCCAGATCGGAAGCTTCGGTACGCACTTCAACGGCACCGGTCGCATCTTCCCACTCGGTGATCAGACCCACGACCGGGTGACCGCTGGCGCGATCGAACTCAGTGGAGTTGGCGTCTTTCCAGCCCATTACGTTACGGGCGAACTCGATGACCGCCACTTGCATACCCAGGCAGATACCCAGGTACGGAACCTTGTTTTCGCGAGCGTACTGAACAGCGGTGATCTTGCCTTCCACACCACGCAGACCGAAGCCGCCCGGCACCAGAATCGCGTCAACACCTTCGAGCAGCGCAGTGCCCTGGTTTTCGATGTCTTCGGAGTCGATGTAGCGCAGGTTAACCTTGGTGCGGTTGCTGATGCCGGCGTGACTCATCGCTTCGATCAGCGACTTGTAGGCGTCCAGCAGCTCCATGTACTTGCCGACCATCGCGATGGTGACTTCGTGTTCCGGGTTCAGCTTGGCATCAACCACTGCTTCCCACTCGGACAGATCAGCGCTGCCGCATTGCAGGCCAAAACGCTCGACAACGAAATCATCCAGGCCCTGGGAGTGCAGGATGCCCGGGATCTTGTAGATGGTGTCGGCGTCTTCCAGAGCGATCACCGCACGTTCTTCAACGTTGGTGAATTGCGCGATCTTGCGGCGCGAGGACACATCGATCGGGTGATCGGAACGGCACACCAGCACGTCTGGCTGCAGGCCGATCGAGCGCAGTTCCTTGACCGAGTGCTGGGTTGGCTTGGTTTTGGTTTCGCCGGCCGTGGCGATGTACGGCACCAAGGTCAGGTGCATCAGCATCGCGCGCTTGGCGCCGACTTCGAAACGCAATTGACGGATGGCTTCGAGGAACGGTTGCGACTCGATGTCACCCACGGTGCCACCGATCTCGACCATGGCCACGTCAGCGTCGCCGGCACCTTTGATGATGCGGCGCTTGATTTCGTCGGTGATGTGCGGGATCACCTGGATGGTTGCACCCAGGTAGTCACCGCGGCGCTCTTTGCGCAGAACGTGCTCGTAGACACGGCCGGTGGTGAAGTTGTTGTTCTGGGTCATGGTCGTGCGGATGAACCGCTCGTAATGGCCCAGGTCCAGGTCGGTCTCGGCGCCGTCATGGGTGACGAACACTTCACCGTGCTGAAACGGGCTCATCGTGCCCGGGTCAACGTTGATGTACGGATCCAGCTTAAGCATGGTGACCTTAAGCCCCCGCGCCTCCAGGATAGCCGCCAATGAAGCCGAGGCAATGCCTTTCCCCAATGCAGAAACAACACCGCCCGTGACGAATATGTAGCGCGTCATGAAAAACCCTAGAAGTCTGCGTA
>NZ_JBIUWM010000140.1:0-1673 GCF_044743445.1 Pseudomonas sp. NPDC087615
TCCTGCGCTTGCAACTCCTTGGCCTGCACCGCAAAGCCGTCCTGCTGGTCGCTCGCGGTGGCGAGTCGCTCGGCAGTTTCCGGCAGATCCTTGTGATGTTTCGATTCGTTCGGACGTGGCTCGGTGGTGATCAGCAGGCCGGCCCCGGCACGCACTGCGCCGTGGCGGTCGGTGCGCAATTCGAACCCTTCGCCACGCGGCTGACCACCGCTTGGGCGTGGATGCGTCAGGTAGCCGAGGTTGATCGCACTGGCGCCGTGGTCACTGCGCAGCGCGATGCTGATCTCGCTGGTGGTGTCGTCGATGCGCAGTTCGTTGGCGCGGCTGCCCTTGTATTCCTTGCTCTTGACCGTGGCCAAGGTCTTGAAGTCCGGAAGTTTGTACGGGGGCAGATTGGCGCCGTGGTACAGACAACCGGTGATCAGCGGCTGGTCGGGATCGCCCTCAAGGAAGGTGATCAAGACTTCCATACCAACCCGCGGAATGTTGATCGAGCCGAAGGTTTCGGCGGCCCAGCTCGACGCGACGCGCATCCAGCAACTGGTCATGTCATCGTGCTTGCCTTCGCGATCCCAGAAGAACTGCACCTTGACCCGGCCATACTGGTCGCAGTAGATCTCTTCGCCTTCCGGGCCGCAGACCACGGCACTCTGGGTGCCGAGGACTTTCGGTTTCGGGTGATCGAGCGGCGGACGGTACGGCACGTCCCACGGGATCGCGCTGAAGCGGTTGCGGTAGCCCTGGTGGAAATCGTCCTTGTTGTCCGTGGTGTCGCTGGTCACCGACTCTTCCAGCACTTGCGGCTGTTTGCCTTCGTGGAAGATTTCAGTGAGCAGCCACAGGTCGTTCCACGTCGGGTTGGCGTGTTCGGTCAGGGCAAGAAAATGTCCGCTGACCAGAATCGGCTGGTCGCTGCTACCTTCGGCCAGTCGATAGTCGCTGCGATGACGTTCCAGCGCGCGATTAGACAAATGTTTGCCGCGGTCACGGTCAACGAATCGGCCCGGGTAATCGTAATCTTCCAGGTCCGGCTGAGCGCTGCTTTTGGCATCACTTTCCAGCTCAATCTTGGGTTTGACGAAATCGTAATCGCGCCGCGTGGTACGGCTGGTGCGCGTGGCCAGACGCAGGCCGAAACGCTTGACCACCGGTTTGTCAGCGACCAGTCCGGAGTCCTGCTGATAGGCCACGGGCGCGAGTTTCGGGAACACGGTCTGGTCATCGCCGAAGGTCAGTTTGTGGCCGCTGGCGGTGTGCTGAAAGTGGTAGTGAATACCTTCTTCCTCGCACAGGCGCTGGATGAAATCGAGATCCGATTCGTCGTACTGCACGCAGTAGATGCGCTCGGGGTAGATCGCGCTGAGCTGGAAGTGATAATCGCTGGCGAGAATGCCGTGTTCTTCCAGCACCTGGCTGATGATCTGCTGCACGGTCATCTGCTGGAAGATGCGCTGATTGACCCGATGCGCGAGGTACGCCAGTTGCGGGCGCAGGGAGATTTTGTAGCGCGTCAGGCGCTTGCCAGACTCACCCTGGGCGATGCTATAGACCAGCCCGTGAATGCCGGTGCCGCTCGGCGACAACTGAAGAAACGCCAGTTTGTGCAGCACGCTTTCGAGGTTGATCGCAGCCTTTTCGCTGACCAGTTCCAACTCGAATTCGAAGGGGGTGTT
>NZ_JBIUWM010000141.1:0-1606 GCF_044743445.1 Pseudomonas sp. NPDC087615
AACGATGTAGGCCTGAGCCTTCTCGAGCTGCTCGTTCAGAGCATCTTCAGCCAAGCGCAGTTTGAACCACAGACCATGCTCAAGACCGTCGAGCACTTCGTCGGTAATGTCCTGACCTTTCTTCAGACCAGCGCCGCCTTCAGCCTTGTGGCCTACCAGAGCGGAACGCAGACGTTCGAACGTCGCGCCTTCAACGATACGGAACTCTTCGTTCAGATCCTTGCGGATCTCGTCCAACTGGGTCTTCTCGATCGACAGAGCACGAGCATCACGCTCAACGCCGTCACGGGTGAAGACCTGTACGTCGATGACAGTACCTTTGGTACCAGTAGGTACACGCAGGGAGGTGTCTTTAACGTCGCTGGCTTTTTCACCGAAGATTGCACGCAGCAGTTTTTCTTCCGGAGTCAGCTGGGTCTCGCCTTTCGGAGTGACCTTACCCACCAGGATGTCGCCTGCGCCAACTTCAGCACCTACGTAAACGATACCGGCTTCGTCCAGCTTGTTCAGTGCAGCTTCACCCACGTTAGGGATGTCCGCAGTGATTTCCTCTGGCCCAAGCTTGGTGTCACGGGCCACACAGGTCAGTTCCTGAATGTGGATCGTGGTGAATCGATCTTCTTGAACAACTCGTTCCGACAGGCAGATGGAGTCTTCGAAGTTGTAACCATTCCAGGCCATGAACGCGATGCGCATGTTCTGACCCAGTGCCAGCTCACCCATATCGGTGGACGGACCGTCAGCCATGATGTCGCTACGCTGAACCCGATCACCTTTACGCACCAGCGGACGCTGGTTGATGCAGGTGTTCTGGTTGGAGCGGGTGTATTTGGTCAGGTTGTAGATGTCGACACCAGCTTCGCCGGTTTCAACTTCGTCATCAGCAACACGAACCACGATACGGCTAGCATCAACAGAGTCGATCACGCCACCACGACGAGCAACGACGCAAACGCCGGAGTCACGAGCTACGTTACGCTCCATGCCGGTACCTACCAGCGGCTTGTCAGCGCGCAGGGTGGGTACAGCTTGACGTTGCATGTTCGAACCCATCAACGCACGGTTGGCGTCATCGTGCTCGAGGAACGGAATCAACGACGCTGCAACCGAAACTACCTGCTTCGGCGAAACGTCCATCAAGGTGACTTCTTCAGGCGCCTTAACGGTGAATTCGTTCAAGTGACGAACAGCTACCAACTCATCGATCAGCGTTTTCTTGTCGTTCATCGTGGCCGAAGCCTGAGCGATCACGTGATCAGCTTCTTCGATGGCAGACAGGAACACGATCTCGTCAGTGACCAATGCGTCTTTCACCACACGGTACGGGCTTTCCAGGAAGCCGTACTGGTTGGTGCGCGCATAAGCAGCCAGGGAGTTGATCAGACCAATGTTCGGACCTTCCGGCGTTTCAATCGGGCATACACGACCGTAGTGAGTCGGGTGTACGTCACGAACTTCAAAGCCGGCGCGCTCACGAGTCAGACCGCCAGGGCCGAGCGCAGACACACGACGCTTGTGGGTGATCTCGGACAGCGGGTTGTTCTGGTCCATGAACTGAGAGAGCTGGCTGGAACCGAAGAACTCTTTCACCGCCGCAGCCACTGGC
>NZ_JBIUWM010000142.1:0-1591 GCF_044743445.1 Pseudomonas sp. NPDC087615
ACATTCTGTCGCCAGACAACTGTGAGCCAATCATCGTTCCGTCGCAGGACGTTGTATTGGGTCTGTACTACATGACTCGTGAAGCGATCAACGCCAAAGGCGAAGGTCGTGTATTTGCGGATCTGCAGGAAGTTGACCGTGTGTTCCGTGCCGGCGAAGCCGCACTGCACGCCAAGGTTAAAGTACGTATCAACGAAACCGTCAACGATCGTGACGGCAACAGCGTGAGCGGCACCCGTATCGTCGACACTACCGTCGGTCGTGCGCTGCTGTTCCAGGTTGTGCCGAAAGGTCTGTCGTACGACGTCGTCAACTTGCCGATGAAGAAAAAGGCGATCTCCAAGCTGATCAACCAGTGCTACCGCGTGGTTGGTTTGAAAGAGACCGTAATTTTCGCTGACCAGTTGATGTACACCGGTTTCGCTTACTCGACCATTTCCGGCGTTTCCATCGGTGTTAACGACTTCGTTATCCCGGATGAAAAAGCCCGCATCATCGGTGCTGCCACCGACGAAGTGAAAGAGATTGAGAGCCAGTACGCCTCCGGCCTGGTTACCCAGGGCGAGAAGTACAACAAAGTGATCGACCTTTGGTCGAAAGCGAACGACGAAGTCTCCAAGGCGATGATGGCCAACCTCTCGAAAGAGAAAGTCATCGACCGTCATGGTGTTGAAGTCGATCAAGAGTCTTTCAACTCGATGTACATGATGGCCGACTCGGGTGCGCGGGGTTCCGCAGCACAGATTCGTCAGCTGGCCGGTATGCGTGGTCTGATGGCCAAGCCGGACGGTTCCATCATTGAAACGCCGATTACTGCGAACTTCCGTGAAGGTTTGAGCGTACTTCAGTACTTCATCTCCACTCACGGTGCTCGTAAAGGTCTGGCGGATACCGCGTTGAAAACGGCGAACTCCGGTTACCTGACTCGTCGTCTGGTAGACGTGGCGCAGGATCTGGTTGTAACCGAGATCGATTGCGGCACCGAACACGGTCTGTTGATGACTCCGCACATTGAAGGCGGTGACGTTGTAGAGCCGTTGGGTGAGCGCGTATTGGGTCGTGTTATTGCCCGTGACGTATTCAAGCCAGGTACCGAGGACGTTATCGTTCCTGCCGGCACTCTGGTAGACGAGAAGTGGGTTGAGTTCATCGAGCTGAACAGCATCGACGAAGTGATTGTGCGTTCGCCGATCAGCTGCGAAACCCGCTATGGCATTTGTGCCAAGTGCTACGGCCGTGATCTGGCTCGTGGTCATCAGGTGAATATCGGTGAAGCGGTCGGCGTAATCGCTGCCCAGTCCATCGGTGAGCCGGGTACCCAGCTGACAATGCGTACGTTCCACATCGGTGGTGCGGCAAGCCGTACTTCCGCAGCCGACAGCGTTCAGGTCAAGAATGGCGGTACCGTCCGTCTGCACAACCTGAAGCACGTTGAGCGAGTGGATGGTCACTTGGTTGCTGTATCCCGTTCCGGTGAGCTGGCAATCGCTGATGACTTTGGTCGTGAGCGCGAGCGTTACAAGCTGCCGTACGGTGCTGTGATTTCGGTTAAAGAGGGTGACAAGGTCGAGGGGGGGGGGAGCGGGGGGGT
>NZ_JBIUWM010000143.1:0-1432 GCF_044743445.1 Pseudomonas sp. NPDC087615
ATATGTTTATTGGTTCAGCGCTATGTTCCGTTATGGGCCCAGCCATTGTCGATATTTATCTTTGACGAATAGCGCCCCGCCCCGGCATTCCTGTCGGGGCGGGGCTTTTTTGCCCATACCGTGTTTGGCGCTGGTCGCAAACGCCGCTCGGTCATGGCTATTTTGGAGATACAAAATGAACGAATTTACTCTGAATGCTGAAGTGCGTTCCGACCTGGGGAAAGGTGCGAGCCGCCGCCTGCGTCGTCTCGCCGCTCTGGTTCCTGCTGTTGTTTACGGTGGCGAAAAAGCCCCTGAATCCATCAGCATGCTGGCCAAAGAAGTTGCCAAACTGCTCGAAAACGAAGCGGCTTACAGCCACATCATCGAGCTGAACGTTGGTGGCACCAAGCAAAACGTGATCATCAAAGCTCTGCAACGTCACCCGTCCAAAGGCCACGTGCTGCACGCTGACTTCGTACGCGTTGTAGCGGGTCAGAAACTGACCGCTATCGTTCCTGTGCACTTCGTCAACGAAGCTGCTCCAGTGAAGAAAGGCGGCGAGATTTCGCACGTTGTTGCTGAAATCGAAGTGACCTGCCTGCCGAAAGATCTGCCTGAGTTCATCGAAGTCGACCTGGCTAACGCTGAAATCGGTTCGATCATTCACCTGTCGGACCTCAAAGCTCCTAAAGGCGTTGAGTTCGTTGCTCTGGCACACGGCGATGACAAGGCTGTTGCCAACGTCCACGCTCCACGTGTTGCTCCAGAAGCTACCGAAGAAGGCGCAGCAGAGTAATTCACTCTGTGAAGCCGGAGTGATCAAGTAACATCGCGGACTGGAACGTAGCGAGAAAGCGGGCGAGAACGCGGAGTTTACATCCATGGTAAATGAGCATTTTTCGTCCACTTTCGCCGCCTTTTCAGATCGCGGCGATGTTATCCACCACTCCAAGGAAGGGCCCCTATCGTGACTGCCATCAAACTGATCGTTGGCCTGGGAAATCCAGGCGCTGAATACGAACAGACCCGGCATAACGCAGGGGCCTTTTTTGTTGAGCGTATCGCCCACGCACAGAATGTAAATCTGGTGGCCGATCGCAAATATTTCGGCCTGACCGGGCGCTACTCGCATCAAGGTCAGGATGTTCGTCTGCTGATTCCCACCACCTACATGAACCGTAGCGGCCAGGCCGTGGCGGCTCTTGCCGGTTTCTTCCGCATCAAGCCTGAAGAAATCCTGGTGGCACACGACGAACTCGATCTGCCTCCCGGCGTCGCCAAGCTCAAGCAGGGCGGCGGTCATGGCGGTCACAACGGGTTGCGCGACATCATTGCGCAACTGGGCAATCAGAATACGTTCTGCCGCCTGCGGCTTGGCATTGGCCACCCGGGCGTCGCCAGTATGGTTTCAAATTTCGTCCTGGGTCGTGCGCCACGCGCCGAACAGGAA
>NZ_JBIUWM010000144.1:0-1397 GCF_044743445.1 Pseudomonas sp. NPDC087615
CACTCTTGTCGTTGCTATTAGTCATAAACATAACCGTTTGCCTATCCCTTATCGTAAGGGGGAAAGGGTGTCCTGTCTTTCATGGGGCTTGTCCAGCTAGGCCCGTCAAGAGTAAGCGTCCGCCCAACTCACCTCGCGTAAGTCAGGCCGGCATCCACTGATGCGCTAGCTTTTTTGCAGTGAAAACCGGAGCCGACCTTTCAATTGAGTACGATCCGTATGCCTATCTCAAGATATGCCGACGCAGCGGGCGAGTGAGATTACGGAGTTGCTGCCACACAGGTGGCATCCAGCTTAATCATGCAGGGCGGGTTGGCCGGAAGCTTGCCTTTCCATCCCATCTCTCCCTCAAGTGTTTCATTGGGGGCACGGTAACATGCCGCCAGAGCCAAAGTGGCGCTCGTCACCTCCTCACGCATGTCTCTTATCTGAAAGCCCATTTCCCCAAGTTACATTTTGTTGCCAAGCCCCTAATCAAATACTGGCCAAAAGCCACTCTACAACTACGCTAACAGATTTAGCCGTGAGATAGGAAATGTCGACAATTGAACAAGAGCCGATAGTGATGGATGACTTTGAGTCTTGGCTAAATGGTCGTCCGAAGTGGCTGCAGACTGCTGCGCGCATGATGATCGATGCGAAGCGCCAACTGAACGAACGGGAAATCAAGGAGCTGTCTAGGCTCTGCCAGCTTGAGGCCAAAGGCCAACCTGATCCAGGATTTCTGAGCATAGTACCTGGCACATTGTCCCAGGCCGCAACCAGACCCCCAGTTAGAATCGATGAAATTCTCGACGTACATGGCCTGAACGCCATCAAGGCTGGAGCCCATCTTCCATTCGGCAGCTCGAACCTCGCTGTCATCTACGGTCAGAACGGCACTGGCAAGAGCGGGTTCGCACGACTACTGAAGCAGATTTGCGGATCTCGTTCCAAAGACGAGATACGGAGCAATGTCTTCGATCGTAACCCCACGGAATGCCGTGCTCATTTCAAAGTCTCAGTGGACGGAAACTCTGTTGATGTCCATTGGGACATCCCAAGCGGTCCTCACAAAGCTTTGAGGCAGGCCCAGATCTTCGATAGTAAAGCCGCTCAGCAGTACATGGGTCGGAATGAAGCTTGCTACGAGCCAAGCCGCATGAAATTTGTGTCGGCGCTCATCACCACCGCCGACGCAGTAAACGCGGAGCTAAATAGGGAGAGGAATCTACTGAAGGGAGCCCTCCCTGCCGTGCCTGGCTCCCTCTCTTCCACTGCCGAGGCAAATTGGCTGCAGACACTCAAAAGCACGACTACAGCTGTAGTGGTCAACTAATTCCGGACACCTCAATAGGTGATTTTGACGCCATCGCCCGTTCGTAAACGGTCGGTGGCAGATATCCCAGTTTCGAGTG
>NZ_JBIUWM010000145.1:0-1361 GCF_044743445.1 Pseudomonas sp. NPDC087615
AGGAAACCGACATGATCGGTATCTCCCGGCCGATCGTTAAGCACAGCTTCATGATCAAGCACGCCTCGGAAATCCCGGAAGTCATGAAGAAAGCCTTCTACCTGGCGCAATCCGGTCGTCCGGGCCCGGTCGTGGTCGATATCCCGAAAGACATGACCAACCCGGCCGAGAAGTTCGAATACGTCTTCCCGAAGAAAGCCAAGCTGCGCTCCTACAGTCCAGCCGTTCGCGGTCATTCCGGGCAAATCCGCAAGGCAGCAGAAATGCTCCTGGCGGCCAAGCGCCCAGTGCTGTACTCCGGCGGCGGCGTGATTTTGGGCAACGGTTCCGCACCGCTGACCGAATTGGCGAAAATGCTTAACCTGCCAGTGACTAACACACTGATGGGCCTGGGCGGGTTCCCTGGTACCGATCGTCAGTTCATCGGCATGCTCGGCATGCACGGCAGCTACACCGCTAACCTGGCGATGCACCATGCTGACGTGATCCTGGCTGTCGGCGCGCGTTTCGACGATCGCGTGATCAACGGCGCGGCGAAGTTCTGCCCGAATGCCAAGATCATTCACATTGATATCGACCCGGCTTCGATTTCCAAAACCATCAAGGCCGACGTGCCTATTGTGGGTCCGGTAGAGAGCGTCCTGACCGAAATGGTCGCGATTCTCAAGGAAATCGGCGAGACCCCGAACAAGGAGTCCGTGGCCAGTTGGTGGAAGCAGGTTGATGAGTGGCGCGGTGATCGCGGCCTGTTCCCTTACGATAAGGGTGACGGCAGCAAGATCAAGCCGCAGACCGTGATCGAAACCCTGTGCGAAGTGACCAAGGGCGATGCCTTTATCACCTCTGACGTGGGTCAGCATCAGATGTTCGCTGCGCAGTACTACACGTTCAACAAGCCTAATCGCTGGATCAACTCCGGTGGCTTGGGCACCATGGGCTTCGGTTTCCCGGCGGCCATGGGTATCAAGTTGAGCTTCCCGGAAGACGACGTTGCCTGCGTCACCGGTGAAGGCAGCATCCAGATGAACATCCAGGAACTGTCGACCTGCCTGCAATATGGCTTGCCGGTGAAGATCGTCATCCTGAACAACGGCGTTCTGGGGATGGTTCGTCAGTGGCAGGACATGAGCTACGGCAGCCGTCACTCGCACTCCTACATGGAATCGCTGCCTGACTTCGTCAAATTGGCTGAAGCATATGGTCACGTTGGCGTGCGCATCACCGATTCGAAAGATTTGAAGTCGAAGATGGAAGAGGCGTTCGCCATGAAAGATCGCCTGGTGATAATCGATATTTCGGTCGACACCAGCGAGCACGTCTACCCGATGCAGATCAAAGACGGCTCCATGCGCGATATGTGG
>NZ_JBIUWM010000146.1:0-1322 GCF_044743445.1 Pseudomonas sp. NPDC087615
AGCCCCATGAAAGACAGGACACCGTTTCCCCCTTACGATAAGGGATAGGCAAACGGTTATGTTTATGACTAATAGCAACGACAAGAGTGGGGAGCTTTTGGGTCAGGAGCGGCGGCGCCGCTGGAGCCCAGAGCAAAAGCTGGCCATGGTTCGCGAGAGCCTTGAGCCAGGACAAAGTGTGTCGGTGGTCGCTCGACGCAACGGCATCAATGCCAACCAGTTATTCCTGTGGCGCAAGCTGTATCAGGACGGCAGCCTGTCGGCGGTCAGTGCAGGCGAAGCCGTGGTGCCGGCCTCCGAGCTGAGCGATGCGCTCAAGCAGATCCGTGAACTGCAACGGATGCTGGGCAAGAAAACGATGGAAGCCGAAATCCTCAAAGAGGCCGTGGAGATCGCCCGGTCGCGAAAATGGATTGCGCACTCACCCTTGTTGCCGGGGGACGACCAGTGAAGCTGGTCAGTAAATGTCTCGGTGTAGCGCGCTCGCAATTAACGGTTCGAATCAAGCAATCAGTATCGCCCAAAGCGCGGCGAAGCCGGCCTGTGAACGATGTAGAGCTGGTCGCTGAAATTCAGCAAGAGGTCAGCGAACTGCCCAGCTATGGATACCGTCGCGTCTGGGGACTGCTGCGTCGAGCACGTGAAAAGCGCTCGCTGCCAGCGATCAACGTGAAACGGGTTTACCGGGTGATGCGTGACCACAACCTTTTGCTTGAACGCCGGATCAAACAACCCGGCGTGCCGCGTCGGCACGAAGGCCGTATTGCGGTGCAAACCAGCGATACGCGTTGGTGCTCGGACGGCTTTGAGTTCCGCTGCGAGGACGGCGCCAAACTGAGCGTGACCTTCGCTCTCGATTGCTGTGATCGCGAAATTATCGGCTGGGTCGCCAGCCCGACCGGGTACAGCGGTGATGATATTCGCGACTTGATGCTGGAAAGCGTGGAGAAGCGTTTTGGTGATCAACTGCCCGCCACGCCGGTGCAATGGCTAAGCGACAACGGATCGGCGTACACCGCCGGACAGACACGCTTGTTTGCTCTACAGATCGGCTTACAGCCGGTGACCACCCCGGTACGCAGCCCGCAGAGCAACGGCATGGCCGAGAGCTTCGTGAAGACGATTAAGCGAGATTACGTGGCGCACATGCCCAAGCCGGATCGAGAAACGGCGTTGCGTAACTTGGCAATTGCCTTCGAGCACTACAACGAGCAGCATCCACACAGCGCCTTGAACTATCGCTCTCCGAGGGAGTTCAGGCGCTTAGCGGCAGCATCAATTTAACGGGGAGTTGGTGTCCGGTTTGGTAGGGGCAAGTCCAC
>NZ_JBIUWM010000147.1:0-1304 GCF_044743445.1 Pseudomonas sp. NPDC087615
CATGGCTGATGGAACGCTGGTGATTCAGGCCGGGCCGCATGCGCGGGTTACCGCGAGCCAAGTGGTGATTGATGCCGGGACAAGCCTGACGCTGAGTGCTGGCGGTCATCACATCGTGATCAATTCGGGCGGGATCTTTAGCAGTGTGGCCATCGTCGAGGGCGGCGCGCCGATGGCGGGCATGGCGGCGCAGACAGCGTTGGCGGCAGCGCCCGAAGATCCACAGGCGCTGATCGCGCTGTCCATCACCACGCAAATAGCCGCGCTGGCTCAGGCCGCAGAGCAAGCCGCTTCAGTCTGCGCCGCGTGCGAAAAACTGGCGCAGGTGAACGCATGAGCCGGGCTTATCTGTTGCTGGATCGAATCCAGATCGAAAAACTTTCGGATCGCCTGTTCGAGCTGACGGGCGGCGCGCCTGTTCACTCGCTTTATCAGCGTACCGCCTACAGCGCTTTGGAAAAGGCCGGCCCCGTGCTGATCGGTGTGACCCCCGATAGCCCGTTGGCAACGGTTTTTTGGCAGGAGTGGAGCGCAACGGTGGGCATCTGGCTGGAGTCTGAGGCCGACGAAGATCAAGTGCTGGCGCATGTGCGCAGCCTGATCCACGCGCGTGTCGATGGGGCTGCGACGGTTTTCTTTCGTTTCTATGACCCGCGTATTACCGCGTTGTGGCTGAAGGATTTGCCCGCGCCTGAGCGTGATCGATTGATGGGGCCGATGCGACTGATTCGTCTGCCGGATTTACAGATTCATCAGCAAACCGAGCACCCCGCGATCCCGTATGCGCAGAAGCCTTGGCTGGTGCTGACGGCGGAACAACTCGATCACCTTAACGCGGCCAAGCGTCAGTCTTTCGCCCGACAGTTGATCGAACACGGTCAACGCTATTTCGCCCAATACCTCAACTCAATGGATTCGACAGCTTTGCAGCAATGGGCCATGGACTGTCAGGCCAGTGCTGCACGCGGCGGTTTCAGTGCCGTCGATGAAGTCCTTATCTGGGCGCGTTTCTACGCATTACTGGGCGCGGACTTTCCCGATGGCCCGGAGCACGGTGCATACAGGCAGTTACTGGTCGAACCCGGACTCCTGCCGCGCCAGCGTCTGGACAACCTCAACAGCGCATTGACGCACCAATTGCTGACCGACAAGGACTTCGCCCGATGAGCGCCGAAAAACTGGCCATGGTCGACGAGGCCGCTCAGGCCCAACGCGAGGCCAAAGCCCAGCCACACGCTGATATCAACTGCACGGTGCATCCGTGTCCCGCCAGTCAGCCCGAACTGTTTGTGGTGCCGGTGCGT
>NZ_JBIUWM010000148.1:0-1277 GCF_044743445.1 Pseudomonas sp. NPDC087615
CCGGTGAAGACTTCAGCCACGAAGAACGGCTGCGACAAGAAGCGCTGGATCTTACGAGCACGGTTAACCAACTGTTTGTCGGCTTCCGACAGCTCGTCCATACCCAGGATCGCGATGATGTCTTTCAGCTCTTTGTAACGTTGCAGAACATACTGAACGCCGCGAGCGGTGTCGTAGTGTTCCTGACCGATTACGTTCGGGTCCAACTGGCGCGAAGTCGAATCCAGTGGATCTACCGCTGGGTAGATACCCAGGGATGCGATGTCACGGGACAGAACGACGGTGGCGTCCAAGTGGGCGAAGGTGGTCGCTGGCGACGGGTCGGTCAAGTCATCCGCAGGTACGTATACCGCTTGGATCGAAGTGATCGAACCTTCCTTGGTCGAAGTGATACGTTCTTGCAGAACGCCCATCTCTTCAGCCAGAGTCGGCTGGTAACCTACTGCCGAAGGCATACGGCCCAGCAGTGCGGATACTTCAGTACCGGCCAGGGTGTAACGATAGATGTTGTCGACGAACAGCAGAACGTCGTTACCTTCGTCACGGAACTTCTCGGCCATGGTCAGGCCAGTCAGTGCTACGCGCAGACGGTTACCCGGCGGCTCGTTCATCTGACCGTAAACCAGTGCCACTTTGTCCAGAACGTTGGAGTCCTCATCTCGTGGAAGAAGTCGTTACCCTCACGAGTACGCTCACCCACACCGGCGAACACGGAATAACCGCTGTGCTCGATGGCGATGTTACGGATCAGTTCCATCATGTTTACGGTTTTGCCTACACCGGCACCACCGAACAGACCGACTTTACCGCCTTTGGCAAACGGGCAAACCAGGTCGATAACCTTGATGCCGGTTTCCAGCAGGTCGTTGCCGCCTGCCTGTTCAGCGAACGAAGGCGCTGGACGGTGAATGCCCCAACGCTCTTCGGTGTCGATCGGGCCAGCTTCGTCGATCGGGTTACCGAGCACGTCCATGATCCGGCCCAGGGTCGCTTTACCGACCGGTACGGAGATGGCTGCGCCAGAGTCGGTAACTTCCAGACCGCGCTTCAAGCCCTCGGTGGAACCCATCGCAATGGTACGAACCACGCCGTCGCCCAGCTGCTGCTGAACTTCCAGAGTGGTTCCGGCCGCGCTTTGAACTGTCAGCGCGTTGTAGATGCTCGGTACGCTGTCGCGTGGAAATTCCACGTCGATAACGGCGCCGATGATTTGAACGATACGTCCGCTACTCATAGCTGGATCCTCTGAATATTTGAACCGTTAAACCGCGGCAGCG
>NZ_JBIUWM010000149.1:0-1273 GCF_044743445.1 Pseudomonas sp. NPDC087615
AATCCTTTGCTACTTGTCGACTGCCCGGTCTCAGCGGCCGTGGCTGTCGGTGTAGGCCAGCAGGCCCAGCAAGCGGGCGCGCTGAGACCGGGCAGTCGACAAGTAGCAAAGGATTGAATGCATGCGTGCCTTAGCTGAGTTCATCATGCGAGGCCGTATGCAGGCCACTCTCGTGGTGGCCGGATGTGCAACATTGCCGTTGTTGTATTGGTTGGGTGCTGCCGCCGGGAGCCTTGTGCTTCTGCGGCGCGGATTGACGGACGCCCTTGGCGTTCTGTCCCTGGGGCTTCTGCCGGCATTGGTCTGGTGGTTGTATGCCGACGATCCACGCGCACTTTTAGTGCTGCTGGGGTCTTCGGGGCTTGCGTTGGTTTTGCGCGCAAGTGAATCCTGGGTTCGCACGTTGCTGGTCAGCGTAGCAATTGGAGTGGTGTTTTCAGTGGTGCTCGGGGCGGCGTTTGCAGCCCAGATCGAGATGCTCGCGCAGGCCCTTATAAAGGTCATGCCAGCGCTTCTCGGTGAGACCTACAAGCAATTGTCGGTCGAAGAGCAAGCGCGTTTCGCGTCCCTGATTGCACCGGTCCTGACCGGGCTGATTGCGGCTTTGTTGCAGATCGTCAGCGTGCTGAGCCTGATTGTCGGGCGTCATTGGCAGGCGTTGTTGTACAACCCGGGTGGTTTTGGTCGCGAGTTTCGCGCCATCCGAATCCCGCTGGGGCCGGCGATGTTACTGCTGGCGTTGATGCTTCTGGGCCCGAATCTCGGTGCACAGATGGCCATGTTGACGCCGTTGTGCAGTGTACCGCTGGTGTTCGCCGGACTTGCCCTGATTCACGGGCTGGTCGGGCAGAAGCGACTGGCCGGTTTCTGGCTGGTGGGGTTGTACGTCACGCTGTTGCTGTTCATGCAGCTGATCTATCCGTTGCTCGTGGTTCTGGCCATTGTCGACAGCCTGATTGATTTTCGCGGTCGTCATGTGTCGAAAGACACCGACAGCGCGAACGGTGAAGGTTAAAAGTTAAGAGGATTTCCACATGCAACTGATCCTTCTGGAAAAAATCGCCAACCTGGGCAACCTGGGCGACAAAGTAAACGTTAAGGCCGGTTACGGCCGTAACTACCTGCTGCCTTTCGGCAAAGCTACCGCTGCGACCGCTGCCAACCTGGCTGCATTCGAAGAGCGTCGTGCTGAGCTGGAAAAAGCTGCCGCAGACCGTAAAGCATCGGCTGAGTGACGTGCTGCCCAACTGGCCGTGGTGGAAGTGAGCATCTC
>NZ_JBIUWM010000150.1:0-1272 GCF_044743445.1 Pseudomonas sp. NPDC087615
CCAAAGCCGGGCGACACGCGCGGCGAACGATGCCCAAAGACGTACTGCTGGTTGTTGAGTCGGTATCCAATGAAAAGGGCGTACCGGCAAGCGTAATTTTTGAAGCGCTGGAGCTGGCTCTGGCCACTGCTACCAAAAAGCGTTTTGAAGACGAAGTTGACCTGCGTGTGGAAATTAACCGCCACACCGGTTCTTACGAAACTTTCCGTCGCTGGACGGTCGTCGAAGAAAACGATCTCGACGATCCGGCTATCGAAACCTGGCCGAGCAAGGTTGCTGAAACGCATCCTGGCGCCAATGTCGGCGACGTTGTTGAAGAAAAGATCGAATCCATAGAGTTCGGCCGCATTGCTGCACAGACTGCCAAGCAAGTCATTGTGCAGAAAGTGCGTGAAGCCGAGCGTGCTCAAGTGGTCGACGCCTATCGCGAGCGCCTGGGAGAAATCATCTCCGGCACCGTGAAGAAGGTCACCCGCGATAACGTGATCGTCGATCTGGGCAATAACGCTGAAGCGTTGCTGGCCCGTGAAGACATCATTTCTCGCGAAACTTTCCGTGTCGGCGTGCGTTTGCGTGCGCTGCTCAAGGAAATCCGCACCGAGAACCGCGGCCCGCAGTTGATCCTGTCGCGTACCGCGCCGGAAATGCTGATCGAGCTGTTCCGTATCGAAGTGCCGGAAATTGCCGAAGGTCTGATCGAAGTCATGGCTGCGTCCCGTGATCCGGGTTCGCGTGCCAAGATCGCCGTCCGCTCCAAGGACAAACGCATCGACCCGCAGGGCGCTTGCATTGGTATGCGCGGTTCGCGCGTCCAGGCAGTGTCGGGTGAGTTGGGCGGTGAGCGTGTTGATATCGTCCTGTGGGACGACAACCCGGCTCAGTTCGTGATCAACGCCATGTCCCCGGCCGAGGTTGCGGCAATTATCGTTGACGAAGATGCCCACGCCATGGACATCGCCGTTGGCGCAGACAATCTGGCTCAGGCCATCGGTCGCGGTGGTCAGAACGTGCGTCTGGCGAGCCAGTTGACTGGCTGGACCCTGAACGTGATGACCGAATCGGACATCCAGGCTAAGCAGCAAGCAGAAACCGGCGACATCCTGCGCAACTTCATCGACGAGCTGGAAGTCGACGAAGAGTTGGCACAGGTGCTGGTTGATGAAGGCTTCACCAGCCTGGAAGAGATTGCCTACGTACCGTTGGAAGAAATGCTCAACATCGACGGCTTTGACGAGGACATCGTCAACGAGCTTCGCGCTCGTGCCAAGGATC
>NZ_JBIUWM010000151.1:0-1257 GCF_044743445.1 Pseudomonas sp. NPDC087615
AACATCTGACGGGAAATACGGTTGAGATTGTTGATCGACTCGATCATGTGCACCGGAATACGGATGGTGCGGGCCTGGTCGGCAATCGAGCGAGTGATCGCTTGACGGATCCACCAGGTGGCATAAGTCGAGAACTTGTAACCACGGCGGTATTCGAACTTGTCCACCGCTTTCATCAGACCGATGTTGCCTTCCTGGATCAGATCGAGGAATTGCAGGCCGCGGTTGGTGTACTTCTTGGCGATCGAGATCACCAGACGCAAGTTGGCTTCAACCATCTCTTTCTTCGCGCGGCGGGCCTTGGCCTCACCGATCGACATGCGACGGTTGATGTCCTTGATTTCTGCGATGGTCAGACCGGTTTCGGTTTCCAGCGCGATCAGTTTCTGCTGGCAACGGATGATGTCCGGCTGAACACGGCCGATGGCTTCGGCGTACTTGCTCTTGCCTTTGGCCAGGGCGTCGGACCAGCTTTCGTCGACTTCATTGCTCGGGAATTGACGCAGGAAGTCGGTGCGAGGCATGCGTGCATCACGTACGCACAGTTGCATGATCGCGCGCTCTTGCTGACGCAGACGATCCAGGGCGCCGCGAACACGCTCGACCAGGCCTTCGAATTGCTTCGGGACCAGTTTGATCGGCATGAACAGCTCGGCCAGAGCCAGCAGCTCGGCAATCGCTGCCTTGTTGCTGCGACCGTGCTTTTTCAGAGCCTTGCGCGTGATTTCCATCTGATCGGACACAGCGCCGAAACGCTGGGCAGCGATAACCGGATCCGGACCGCTTTCGGCTTCTTCTTCGTCATCGGAAGAATCGGCTTCATCGTCGTCGGAATCGTCGTCCGCTTTCACGGCCTTCGGATCGACAGGCGGCGGCACTTCTGCCGCAGGCGGCGCGATGCCGTCGTCCGGGTCGATATAACCGCTCAGAACGTCGGACAGGCGACCACCTTCGGTGGTGACGCGGGTGTACTCCGAGAGAATGTGGTCAACCGTGCCAGGGAAGTGCGCGATTGCGCCCATCACTTCACGGATGCCCTCTTCGATCCGCTTGGCGATTTCGATTTCGCCTTCACGAGTCAGAAGCTCGACCGTACCCATTTCACGCATGTACATGCGCACCGGGTCGGTGGTGCGACCGATATCGGTCTCCACCGCCGCCACCGCAGCGGCTGCTTCTTCCGCAGCGGCCTCGTCGGTATCGGCGTCGGCCAACATAAGGGCGTCCGCATCCGGAGCACTCTCGTGTACGGGGATC
>NZ_JBIUWM010000152.1:0-1253 GCF_044743445.1 Pseudomonas sp. NPDC087615
CTACGTGGATCGTGGCCATGGTTCACAGGTCTTCGTTGGCCCGGTGTCAGCGGGCGTGGCTAATGGAATCTTGTTATGCGTCCGAATCCAGTCAGCCCCTAAAGGCGTCATCGGACGAAAGGCGAAGGGCACGGACCCTTCGCCTTTTTAAGCGTTTACGCGCCGATTACGATCGGCCTTGCCAGAGGCGGGACGGCGGCGCTTGCAGGCGCAATACCGGCTTCGAACTCTGGACGGAAGTATTTGATGGCACTGCCCAGCGGTTCCACGGCACCCGGTGCGTGAGCACAGAAGGTCTTGCCTGGGCCGAGGAAATTGACCAGCCCCAGCAGGGTCTCGATGTCGCCTGGCTGACCGCGGCCTTCTTCGATGGCCATCAAGAGCTTGACGCTCCATGGCAAGCCATCACGGCACGGGGTGCAGAAACCGCAGGATTCGCGTGCAAAAAACTGCTCCATGTTGCGCAGCAGCGACACCATGTTGACGCTGTCGTCCACCGCCATGGCCAAACCGGTACCCATACGGGTGCCTACTTTGGCGATGCCGCCGGCATACATTTGTGCGTCGAGATGTTCTGGCAAGAGGAAACCGGTACCGGCGCCACCTGGCTGCCAGGCCTTGAGCTTGAAGCCGTCGCGCATGCCGCCAGCGTAGTCTTCGAACAACTCGCGACCGGTCACGCCGAACGGCAGTTCCCACAGGCCAGGATTCTTGACCTTGCCGGAGAAGCCCATGAGCTTGGTGCCCATGTCTTCGCTGCCTTCGCGGGCCAACGATTTGTACCAGTCAACGCCGTCGGCAATGATCGCCGGCACGTTGCACAGGGTTTCAACGTTGTTCACGCAGGTCGGCTTGCCCCACACGCCCACGGCGGCAGGGAAGGGCGGCTTGGAGCGCGGGTTGGCGCGGCGACCTTCGAGGGAGTTGATCAGTGCGGTTTCTTCACCGCAGATGTAACGCCCGGCGCCGGTGTGGACGAACAGTTCGAAATCAAAACCGCTGCCCAGAATGTTCTTGCCCAGCAGGCCTGCTGCCTTGGCTTCTTCCACGGCACGGTTGAGGTGCTTGGCGGCGGTGGTGTATTCGCCACGCAGGAAGATGTAGCCACGGTAGGTTTTCAGTGCGCGAGCACTGATCAGCATGCCTTCGATCAGCAGTTGTGGCAGTTGCTCCATCAGCATGCGGTCTTTCCAGGTGTTCGGCTCCATTTCAACCGCGTTGCATAGCAGGGAGCGGCTATGGATGGATTCGTC
>NZ_JBIUWM010000153.1:0-1238 GCF_044743445.1 Pseudomonas sp. NPDC087615
GGTGACGTGGTTGTCGAGACCAGCACCCTGATCAACGAAATCGACACCGTTCGCTCCTCGATCAATTACAGCCTGGGTGCCAATCTGGAAAACCTTGTGTTGACCGGCACGGCCAACATCAATGCCAACGGCAATACCCTGAACAACGTAATGACCGGTAACAGCGGCAATAACGTACTAAACGGCGGTGCAGGCCTGGATACAATGATTGGCGGCGATGGTGATGACACCTATTACCTCGATCAAGCAGCTGAACAGGGGCTGATCCAGGAGAACGCCAATGAAGGCACCGATACTCTGCGCATCTATTACAACGCCACGGCATCGAACAACATCATCGATCTCAACCTTGCCAACCTCACTAACGTCGAAAACGTCTGGCTGATGGGCACCGGCAACTACACCGTGCAAGGCAATGCTCAGGATAACTACCTGCTCGGCGGCGGCGGCAACGACACTCTGCAGGGTGGTGCCGGCAACGATCGTCTGGACGGCGCGGCCGGGGCCGACACCTTGATTGGCGGCAGCGGTGACGACACCTATGTCATCGACAACGCCGGCGACGTGGTGATCGAACTGGGCGGCGAAGGCCATGACCGCGTACTGAGCAACGTCGGTTACACCCTGACCGCCAACGTTGAAGATGGCCAACTGCTGGGCACCAGCAACCTGTACCTGGTTGGTAACGATCTGGACAACGTGCTGATCGGCAACAGCGGCAACAACATCCTCAACGGCCAGGAAGGCGCCGACACCATGGACGGCGGTGCCGGCAACGACATCTATTTCGTCGACAACCTCGGCGACGTCATCATCGAAAACGGCACCTCGCTGACCGAAATCGACACCGTGCTGTCGTCGCTCGCCAACTACACGCTGGGCGCCAATCTGGAAAACCTGACCCTGCGTTTCGCCGACAACATCAACGGCACCGGCAACGCCCTGAACAACGTCATCACTGGCAACGCCGGCGATAACATTCTGGACGGTGGCGCGGGTGCTGACAGGATGATCGGCGGTCTGGGCAACGACACGTATGTGGTCGACAACGCCGGTGACGTGGTTGTCGAGACCAGCACCCTGATCAACGAAATCGACACCGTTCGCTCCTCGATCAATTACAGCCTGGGTGCCAATCTGGAAAACCTCGTGTTGACCGGCACGGCCAACATCAATGCCAACGGCAATACCCTGAACAACGTAATGACCGGTAACAGCGGCAATAACGTACTAAACGG
>NZ_JBIUWM010000154.1:0-1227 GCF_044743445.1 Pseudomonas sp. NPDC087615
GACAGGTGCGGGCGTTCCTGGTTGTAGATCAGGATCGCTTCTCGCACCATTTGCTCCGCTTGCGCCAAGTCTTTCGGCCGATGGAGTAATAGTTCTGTTTTCAAGATGCCGTTGACTCGCTCTGCCAAGGCGTTCTGGTAGCAGTCGTAGCCATCCGTCATCGAACACGTGATGCCATGCTTGGCGTGGAGCTTTTGATACAGCGCCGAGCAGTACTGGACTCCTCGATCCGAGTGATGGACCAGTTTCTGGCGTGTTCGACGTGTCTTTAACGCCATGCGTAAGGCGTGGGCCACCGAGTCGGCATGTAGGCTGCCATGCACGTGATAACCGACAATTTTTCTTGAGAAGGCATCTGTGACCAGACTCAGGTAGACCGGGTTGTCGCGCTGGGTGGACAGGTAAGTAATATCGGCCACCCAGACCTGTTCCGGACCGGTCGCGACAACTTGCTGCGGGCCTGGCTTTAGCAGATTGGGATGGCAGCGAAAGTGATGATGGCTGTCGGTCGTCTTGTGATACGCCCGTTTCCTGCGAACCAATTGCCGGTGCTCGCGCAGCACCTCAAACAAGCGATCCCGGCCAACATGCAATTCAGGTTTCTCATGCTCCGCGTGCATCAATGACTGGAGCTTGCGCGCGCCAATGCAGGGTTGGCGCACTCGGATTGTCTGCACAAACTTGATGATTTTCTGATCTTGATCGACTCGAGCCCGATAGACACGATCACGCTTGTAAAAGGCTTGGCGACTGATCCCCATAAACTGGCAAGCCCTGCTGACACTCAGGGTTTGGGTTTGCGCAACGACTTGCCGGGCCGCTTTTTTACAATGGATACGCCGTAGTCGTTCTTCAGGACATCGACCACATCTTCAAAGAATTTGGCTTTCTGATTTGCCAGTGCCAGTTGCTCCTCAAGCTCTTTGATTCTCTGCTCGGGGGTCAAAGGCAAAGTTGGCTCGTCCATCGGTCGAGTCCTCTGGGTACGAATGGAGGCGCCTTGGCTCCAATCTTGTCGACCATGCTTGCGTAACCAGACCAACACCGTCGACCGACCTTGAATCCCATAACGCCGTTGAGCCTCTTTATAACTCAACTCGCCTTTTTCTACTTGGTCGACAACCGACAATTTAAAAGTCAGCGTGTAATCGCGCTGACTACGTTTTGCGCCCGTATCCATTGCACCCTCCTGATAAGAAGCCAGAAGGTGTAAACCTTATTCAGGAC
>NZ_JBIUWM010000155.1:0-1135 GCF_044743445.1 Pseudomonas sp. NPDC087615
CTCCGGTAAGTCCATGCGATCCTGGATGTTTGGCTTGTCAGCGTTGCAGAGGGTTTCACCAGTGGTGACGTCCTTCATGCCGATCAGGGCCGCGATGTCACCAGCGCGCACTTCCTTGATCTCTTCACGGGCGTTTGCGTGCATTTGCACCATACGACCCACGCGCTCTTTCTTGCCTTTAACCGAGTTGATCACGCCGTCGCCGGAGTTCAACACGCCCGAGTAAACGCGGACGAAGGTCAAAGTACCCACGAATGGGTCGGTAGCGATCTTGAACGCCAGAGCCGAGAAAGGCTCGCTGTCGTCTGCATGACGCTCCATCTCTTCTTCCTCGTTATCAGGGTTGGTACCCTTGATAGCAGGAATATCAGTTGGCGCAGGCAGGTAGTCGATAACGGCGTCGAGAACCAGGGGAACACCCTTGTTCTTGAAGGAAGAACCGCAAACAGCCAGAACGATTTCGCCAGCGATAGTACGCTGACGCAAAGCAGCTTTGATCTCTTCGATCGACAGCTCTTCGCCTTCCAGGTACTTGTTCATCAGCTCTTCGTTGGCTTCGGCGGCAGCCTCAACCATGTTGTTGCGCCACTCTTCAGCCAGCTCTTGCAGCTCAGCAGGAATGTCCTTGCGAACAGGGACCATACCTTTGTCAGAGTCGTTCCAGTAGATAGCTTGCATGTTGATCAGATCAATCTGACCCTGGAAGTTATCTTCGGAACCGATAGCCAACTGAATCGGCACCGGAGTGTGACCCAGACGCTGCTTGATCTGACCGATCACGCGCAGGAAGTTAGCGCCGGCACGGTCCATCTTGTTTACGTAAACAAGACGCGGAACGCCGTATTTGTTGGCTTGACGCCATACGGTTTCCGACTGAGGCTCAACACCCGAAGTACCGCAGAACACAACGACAGCGCCGTCGAGTACGCGCAGGGAACGCTCAACTTCAATGGTGAAGTCTACGTGGCCCGGGGTATCGATTACGTTGAAACGGTGCTCGTGCGAGTACTGCTTCTCGGAACCTTTCCAGAAGGCGGTAATGGCAGCAGAAGTAATGGTAATACCACGCTCCTGCTCCTGCACCATCCAGTCTGTGGTCGCGGCGCCATCATGCACCTCGCCCATTTTGTGACTT
>NZ_JBIUWM010000156.1:0-1092 GCF_044743445.1 Pseudomonas sp. NPDC087615
CTGCCAGACCCAGGTGCATCAGCTCTTTATCGCCCTGCGGATTCTGCGTGCCTGCAAAGAGATGGGCATCAAGACCGTCGCCGTTTACTCCAAGGCCGATAAAGAGCTGATGCACCTGGGTCTGGCAGACGAATCCGTCTGCATCGGCCCGGCGTCTGCCGCTCAGTCTTACCTGCACATCCCGGCCATCATCGCTGCCGCTGAAGTGACTGGCGCTACCGCCATTCACCCAGGCTACGGTTTCCTCGCGGAAAACGCCGATTTTGCCGAGCAGGTCGAGAACTCCGGCTTCGCTTTCATCGGCCCGAAAGCCGACACCATTCGCCTGATGGGTGACAAGGTATCGGCCAAGCACGCGATGATCGAAGCAGGCGTGCCAACCGTTCCAGGTTCCGACGGCCCACTGCCGGAAGACGAAGAAACGGCGCTGCGCATTGGTCGTGAAGTCGGCTACCCGGTGATCATCAAAGCCGCTGGCGGCGGCGGTGGTCGCGGCATGCGTGTGGTTCATAAGGAAGAAGACCTGATTTCCTTCGCCAAACTGACCCGCACCGAAGCAGGCGCGGCGTTTGGCAACCCGATGGTCTATCTGGAAAAATTCCTGACCAATCCGCGTCACGTCGAAGTACAGGTGCTGTCCGACGGCCAAGGCCAGGCCATCCATCTGGGCGACCGCGATTGCTCACTGCAACGTCGTCACCAGAAGGTTCTCGAAGAAGCGCCAGCACCGGGCATCGACGAGCAGGCTCGCCAGGAAGTTCTGGCTCGCTGCGTCAAGGCGTGCATCGACATCGGTTACCGTGGCGCCGGCACTTTCGAGTTCCTGTACGAAAACGGTCGTTTCTACTTCATCGAAATGAACACCCGTGTTCAGGTGGAGCACCCGGTTTCGGAAATGGTCACCTGTATCGACATCGTCTAGGAGATGCTCAGCATCGCCTCTGGCAACAAGCTGTCGTTCACGCAGGATGACGTGGTGATCCGCGGTCACTCGCTGGAATGCCGGATCAACGCTGAAGAGCGGAAACCCTTCATGCCGAGCCCGGGCACGGTCAAGCATTTCCACGCCCCAGGCGGCAACGGCGTTCGCGT
>NZ_JBIUWM010000158.1:0-1000 GCF_044743445.1 Pseudomonas sp. NPDC087615
AGATGATCGAAGCGACCAAGGGCATCAACAGTTATTACCTGACGAGCGACGGCGGCACCATGAGCTACCGTACCCGGATCCGCACTCCGAGCTTCCCGCATCTGCAACAGATCCCTTCGGTGATCAAAGGCAGCATGGTCGCGGACATGATTGCGTACCTGGGTAGTATCGACTTCGTTATGGCCGACGTGGACCGCTAAGCATGAACAGCACGCTTATCCAGACAGACCGTTTCACCCTCAGTGAAACCGAGCGCTCGGCCATTGAGCACGAGCTGCATCACTACGAAGACCCGCGCGCGGCGTCGATCGAAGCCTTGAAGATCGTTCAGAAAGAACGCGGCTGGGTGCCAGATGGCGCCCTGTACGCGATCGGCGAGATCCTCGGCATTCCGGCCAGCGATGTTGAAGGTGTGGCGACGTTCTACAGCCAGATCTTCCGTCAGCCGGTCGGCCGTCACATCATTCGCGTCTGCGACAGCATGGTCTGCTACATCGGCGGCCATGAGTCAGTGGTCAGCGAAATCCAGAACAATCTGGGCATCGGCCTGGGTCAGACCACCGCCGACGGTCGTTTCACCCTGCTGCCTGTCTGCTGCCTCGGCAACTGCGACAAGGCACCGGCGCTGATGATCGACGACGACACCTTTGGCGACGTGCAGCCTGCTGGCGTGGCCAAACTGCTCGAGGGCTACGTATGACCCTGACATCTTTCGGCCCGGCCAACCGCATCAAGCGTTCGGCCGAGACTCACCCGCTGACCTGGCGTCTGCGTGACGACGGCGAAGCCGTGTGGCTCGACGAATACCAGGCCAAGAACGGTTACGCCGCTGCGCGCAAAGCCTTCGCCGACATGGCTCAGGACGACTTTGTCCAGACCGTGAAAGACGCCGGCCTCAAAGGTCGCGGCGGTGCAGGCTTCCCCACTGGCGTGAAGTGGGGCCTGATGCCAAAAGACGAATCCATCAATATCCGCTACCTGCTATGCAACGCGGATGATT